>NZ_JAMPPE010000001.1:0-305834 GCF_028480905.1 Providencia sp. PROV156
GCTTTGTCAACAACCTCAGTTGCCGACAGCGGCAACTCTTTTATTAAGATAACCTATGCTAATTTCTTACTTACTTCTTCCTTGCAATGAGTGTTGCAAAATTTAATTTAATACGATTACCTTGTGAATCAGTGCGGTGTAAATGACCAGGGTTTTCGTTATATTTTAAAATATCCCAATCTTTATAATACCCTTCTAGCTCCCCTGGTTTTAAGAAGCATTTAAATGGCACTAAATCCAGCGGTGCATCTGGCGTTTCAACGGCACACACAATAACGTTAACTCCCCCTGGCAGGGTATGTTCTTGCATATTAGTAATAACATTGGCGATTTTTTCTCGCTGCAAAAACATTAGCACGACAGTGGAAATAATAAGTTCGTAGTTCTCTTGTATTTGGTGACTATTAATATCATAAACAGCCGTATGAATATTCTCTACCCCAGCTTGTTTTTTAACGAAGTCAATTGCTTGGATATGCTGAGGGTTGATATCTACCGAGGTCACGTCATACCCCTGCAAGGCAAGATAAAAACTATTACGCCCCCTTCCCGAACCTAAATCTAATGTTTTACATGGCTTACTCAGGTGATTCTCACACAAATAACGCACTTCTGAATGTGGAGTCGTTAACCCATGCTCTTTATAAAATTTCAGTTCTGGTTTGCATAAAAATGCCAGTTGGCATTCCATGTCATCACTACAAGCAGAAATACGATGCCAAACTTGAGGTTCGATAATAGGCGGCTGGTTATGAATATCAAAGGTAAAGTGTTGCTCGCTGCCGTCTTCATTAAAAATGATAAAATCTAAAGAGCCTTTTAGCACTTTCAACTGTGCGTATGTATCCTCTTTTGTATTATGGCGCTCTTGGAACATTAACGGCAAAGAAGCTTTATTCCAAACTGGCATAGTTTTGTAACACACGAGATCATTCATATCATCACCAATAAGTTGCATTTTAAATACATCTTATACCGTTCGTTTGCTATCTGCAAAACATTCATAAATTAATTATCGCGGGCTTGATTCATATCAACCCCCTATAGACCAAGAGGGCTGAAATGCTTCATGGGCTCAGTTAATAACCTAACTGTTCCGCACTTAACCCTAAGAATTCAAAAGGTTTTGTAACTACATAACTGTTGGTCGCATCCCCTGAATAGATATGGCTCTGCTCTTCACCAAGGTCCAGCTTTTTCACTTTTCCAGTTTCCGCTGAAAAGTCAATTTTTGCCAAATCAGTCCAAAAAATATTTGGAGTTAATGCTGACTCGAAAAAGTAGAGCTGGCGTTTATGGTCAACTAATGTCCGCCAACGTGTTGACGATATTTCAGGCGAATTTTCAGACGTCAATCCGTAAGGGACAGACACATTACGTACGACACTGAAAACACTGGCGACCGCTTTATTAGGCGTTGTTTTCTGAGGAATTGCATTAATATAAAACTGCGCGCGAGCAAATCTATCAGCGGAGCGGTTAGTCCCCGGTAACATTACAGTGCCGCCAATTCCTTGCCAATATTCCTGCATTGCTAATTGCTTCTCATAAGTCGGCGAGTTAGTCATAACTTGATACTTGCGACTGTGATGAATTACCTGCTTACCATCGATATATTCAATAATCGCGCTATCACCACTCGCATCTGATAATGATAAATGTAAAGTCGCTAACCTATCTTGTCCTGGCACATTATCTGTTGCGACTACGAGTGGATTCTTTTCTAGCTCAGCAACGGCTTCTTCCACTGTCGCATAGTTATCTAGAACATATTGCGCCCATAAAGATATCGACAACGCAGGTTGCTTATTATCTATTTGAGGATATTTTGATTCCGCGAGCCACAGTAAATTGGCAACCAGACCTTCCTCGTTCACTCCGTCCGTTGTTGAAATATCATAACCCGAGGCTATCACGCTGCCGTATTTTGATTTCCATTTTAAAGAGTTAGGCCCTGCAATGCCATCACGCTCCATCCCTCGAGGAAAGATCCATAGATTGGTACCAATATCGTATTTCCAATCCATTGTTCTTCCGGTCATTATTTGTTCATTTTCACCTAAATAAACAACTCGAGTACAAGCTTGGCTAACTGTAATCGGCATTGATATCGCAGCAGTTGCGGCAAGTGCTACGATACTTTTCTTAATAAATTGCATGCCATCTCCAAAATAGTTAAAAATAAATTTACATAATAAGCATACTACATAAATACGAATTATTTATGCTCAAAGAATAATGTATTAAAAAAAGTGCGATTAACACAATGAAATATAATAAATAATGACACAAAATGGCACCCATATTAACCAGTGCCATTTTGCTGGAAAGAATTAATTATTTACTGATGAAAATAAAGAACGTAGTAATGCAGCTTTTTTCTGATTATCAGGCATAGATAATATTTCATTATAGAAACTAATAGAAATACGGCACGCTAATGCAGGTGATTTCTTCCCTGCTTCTAAATTTCCAAGGATTGCGGTATCTTCACCATACTTTGCAGAAAGCCCACTAGCAAGCTGTGTTAATTCCTCAGAATACTCTTTTGGGGACATCAACGCCTGTTTTACACCAGCTTCACTTGAAATTAAGAGCTCATTGGTCGCTTGGATTTGTTTCAACAAAACAGCTTGGCTTTTTTGTGGTGGAATAATTTCCGCTGTTTCTCTTAAGTGCGGAAACAATGAATAAAAACACGTTTTTCCTGTTGGGTCTTCTTCTAATAAGATTTTCAGGTAATCATTCACTCTGCTAGTAAAATTAATTACGGAATCATCAGAAGCATATTCCATACGTTCTAGCACCAGCTTCATGACATTGCCAACAACCTGATCAAACAGTTGACGACGTAAATCTTCATTAGCTGGGTCGTATTGCGTGATTAGATGCTCAAAACTTTGATAGGTTTCAGGGCTTATTTTCTTCACCGTCGCGATAATCGGCAGTTCTTTTTCAACTTGGGCAAGTGCCTCTGAATGAATTGCACTATTATTTTCTGTAGATAACACATTATTATCTTTACTTAACCAATAAAAACCGAATGCGAATGCAATAAAAATAATGCTAACAATTAATGCGGTTTTACGTGAGTTATTTGTATTCAAAGTTACCCTGCCTTTTCTTAGTAAAACGGTTCCCACAAACACTTTCAAGCTACTTATATACTGTAGAATCCATCGCATATAATGTCATGGCATCTAAAAACAATAGTCATCACGGAGCTAGACTATTAATGCCACGAATTGACCTATAAAAAGTGATAATGTTTATTTTAGCTTGTATCAAAGTCGTCAAGCTATAGGAATAAGGGAAAATGCGAGGCTAAGACGGGAGAATTTGCCATAAATAAACAATTTAGAAAACGCTGGATATAAAAAAACCTTCAAGACTTGAAAGCTTGAAGGTTTATTATGATAAAAATCTTATTTAACTTGAACACCTTCAACTGAAATCAACAGTTGTGCTTCTTGAGATTTAGGACCCAAATCAGATTTGATGTTAAATTCTTTCAGCTTAATATTACCTTCAGCTTCAAAACCTGCACGGTATCCACCCCAAGGATCTTTACCTTCGCCCATTAATTTAGCATCTAATGTAATCGGCTTAGTAACACCATTTAAAGTGAAATCACCTGTGATTTTGTATGTTTCACCGTCTTTCTTCACTTCTGTTGAAACGAATTTTGCTTCAGGGAATTTTGCTGCATTTAAGAAATCACCACTGCGTAAATGTTTATCACGCTCTGCGTGGTTAGTGTCAATGCTGCCTGTCTTAATAGTTACTTCGACTTTATCTTTTGATGGGTCTTTTGCATCATAAGTGAAAGACCCATCAAAGTCTTTAAAACTACCATATACCCAGCTATAACCTAAATGCTGAATACGAAATTCAATAAACGCGTGTTGGCCTTGCTTATCAAATTGGTAAGTTTCTGCTAATGCTGAACCTGCCGTTAAAAAAAGTGCGCCAGTAGCCAGACCAAGAACCGTTTTCTTCAACATAATTATCTCCACGTTACTTATCGGGGGTAAAACCCAACATTCTTTTTAATGTAATATCACGATCAAAAAAGTGATGTTTAAAAGCTGCAAAAGCATGCAACACTGATAATAGAACCACTGCCCAAGCTAAATATAAATGAACTTCACCTGCTGTATCTGCTTGTGTTGCAGCACCAGTAAATAGTGCAGGAACCTCAAACCAATCAAATACACTGATAGGCTGTCCATCAGCGGTTGAGATTAAATAACCACTGATCAAAATACTGAACAAAATAATATAAATCAGAATTTGAACAATAATAGAGCTAGCTTTCGTTAATTTACTGTAGCTTGCTAATGGCTTCGGTGGCGGTGAAATAAATCGCCAAATCACACGAAATGCCATAACAATAAATAATAATATTCCTATACTTTTATGTATCTCAGGAGCTTGATGATACCAACTATCATAATAGCCTAGTGTCACCATCCATAAACCTAAAGCGAACATTCCATATACGACAATTGCGACTAGCCAATGTATGAGCAAAGAGATATGCCCATAACGACTTGCATTATTTTTCCATTGCATGATAAAAACCATTTAGAGAAGAAGGTAATATTTTATTAACTAAGCCGTAATAATCATAAGGTGAAATTAATTTTATTCCTATCCCAAAGTTAAACAAATATTTTGTTGAAGACATTCAAATACGATCAACATAATGAAAAATAGATTACTATTTGATTTTGTCTAGTTTTAATTATAAAAGTTGAATAAAGATTTTTCCAGTTTTGTAAATGGCCGTAACTAAATACTTAGTTCATTTATTTATTAATTTCAATTAAATCTAGCTTATTCCTAATAGATATAAGCTGTTATTCATAAAATAACATTTGTAGGTCTGCCTTTTTCCCCATACATTGGTATTCTTTCTTTTAACATTGCAAACTGATTGATAGGTTAAATACTATGTATAAACTTTGGATAGCAAATAAAAACTACTCTTCATGGTCACTACGTCCCTGGGTTTTACTAAAGGTATTACAGATCCCGTTTGAAGAAAATTTGTGTTTATTTGAAAACGGCAAAAGCAGCCATGAAAAATTCAGTCGTTTTTCACCTACAGGCTTAGTCCCTTGTTTAATCGATGAAAACCAAACAATATGGGATTCTTTAGCCATCTGTGAATATGTTGCAGAAGACTACCCTCAAGTCTGGCCAAAAGAGCGAAAAGCCAGAGCATGGGCTCGTAGTGCAAGCGCAGAAATGCACTCGGGTTTTAGTGCATTACGCCAGCAATGTCCAATGGACGGTACTCATAATTCGCCACTTAACAATATTTCAATTGAATTACAAACCGACTTAAATCGATTGCAGAAATTATGGCAGGATGGGTTAAACCAATTTGGTGGTCCTTGGCTTGCAGGTAGTGAATTTACGGCTGTAGATGCTTTTTTTGCACCAGTTGCCTTTCGAATTCGCAGTTATCACTTACCTGTAAACCCAGCTGCCAAACAATGGGTTGACCGAATTTTAGTTTTACCCGCAATGAAAGAATGGCATGAAGCAGGTTTACAAGAACCCTATATTGAACACTAAAAATAGGCTAATCGGGAGGCATTATATGCCTCCAGCTTTTATTTGATTAGTAAAAAATCACCTGCTCGAACATCAAAATTAATATTTAACCAATTTGTCGGTCATTCAAGCTACATTAGGTTGTTTAACAGACAAACAGCGGGCTATAATTTTTCATTCCACGGGTCTGCGGTCATAATATCGCCAAGTGGTGTGTGTAATGTAACCTGTTCATTTTTAAACCACTCAGCTAATGAAAACCCACCTTTAGGGGTTTCGATATGAATATCAATTGGGCAATAAGGAGTATTCGCCTTAATTGCAAACTCAGCAAAATCTTCTTTTTCTTGACGATGTGGACAGCGAATGACCACATCAAGGTCGCAGTCTGACAACATACTTTGGATATCTGTCGCTAAAGTGTAAGCACAACTCCCTGTTACTCCCCATTGCCAAGGCCATTTAGTCTGTGAAATGATCCATAAAACCTGCACTGGTGGTAAAGCGATAAACATTGAACGTTGTAGTTCCACCGAATTCGCCACCAAGGATTCCACATTCATAATGTGCGTAATTGCAGATTTTTCAATTTGTGTTGTAACGCGTTGGTGTGGCTTAATTCCTCTAATTGCAACAGTCAGTTTATTCTCATCCGCTTTATTTCGGTATACCGTCAACGGTAACTTACTGTTCCACTGTGAGCCGACCCATTCAGGAAGCGATTCTATCGCGACATCATTATTGCTGCCGACCCAAACAAAATCATGAGGATTGATTATTTGCATTTTATTACCTTTATGATTGCTACAACTGCTCTCCCCTATTATGCCTTTTTTGTCACATAAAAACAGAATATCGCAACCAACAATTCAACACATGCCATTTAATGGTAACTTGTCATAAATACTGAGTTCTCACCTTGAAATTTTATACCGTATATTATTTAATTACGTTATTAATTAATAGGTTAAGCCTCTATTTGTGAGCATCGGATTATGAGAACGTTTCCTGCTATCCACGATGGAATTATTTTTACCAGTTGTATGTTTTTTAGCGCCGCAACCGCTTTTGTGATCTTAGATGCACAAGCTGCGATGTGGGCAACATTCTCAACGCTGTATTCCTTTAATTTATTCAATGCAGCAAAAGAATATAAGAATTATGCCTATACCGCTTGTTGTTTATTGATGATTTTAGTCGCTATTTTTATCGGTGATACGTTACGCCTTGGTACCGCATATTATATTTATCTCGCCATTTTTTCGTTCATTTACTACCAATTGTATGGCACAGATCCTGCTATGGATTTAACCATGAAATTTATGATTATCATGTCGACAATTGGTACCATTTTACCTGATATATCCAAAAGCTTAGCGTTAGGGTTTATTATTGGTAGTGGAGTAACGTTAATTACGTATTATGTCCTTAGCCATAAAATGACACGCCATAGTGTAATAACGAGCGCTTTAGTTGAACAAAATTTGTTTACGTTGAGAAAAAATATTATCCCACGCTCAATGATTTATGCTTTGGGGCTATTACTCGCGCTCGCTATTCCTCGCAGTATAGATCTAGGGCACTTTTATTGGACATTACTGACCTTCGTTTTTGTATTGCATCCAAAATCACAAAGTATCGTTAAAATTACTTTGCAGAGGGTCTTAGGCAGTCTTATTTCTGTCTTATTATTGTATTTTTTATTCAATTTACCCTTTATGCCGTATATCGGTTTAATTGCAGTCGTGGTGTTCGCCTTTTTAATGCCGATGAGCTTTCATCACGGATATACGTTTATGACGTTTGTCGTGACAAGCTTAATTTTGTCCATTCTTGAGCTCGTTATATATTGGCGTCACCCAACCTATGAATTATTGTTTGACCGCGTTCTTGAAACCGCCTTAGGAGGAACCATCGCCATTATGACGAGTATTATTTTAAAGTTATTTAGAGAAACGAAATAAAATTAAGCATATTCCCCAATAAGAACGTTTGTTCTATACTCAAAAAGAACACATTGGGAAAACAAGTCTTAGTCCTAAAGCCTAGCCCTATCAGTATCATTATTCTTGAGTGAGGCACTCAAGCAAAGAGGAACTGAAGATGAAAATATCGATTATTGGCGCAACGGGTTTTGTCGGCAGAGCATTAGTCGCTGAAGCGTTGCTTCGGCACCACCAAGTGACGGCTATTTCTCGTCATAGTAATCAATTATTTCAGCACGCTCTTTTAATCACCGCCGCTGGTGATATTACAGATATCTCATGGTTAACCTCTCGGCTTAAAGGACAGGATGTCATCATCAGCGCGTTTAATGGTGGCTGGCAAAATCCGAATTTGTATCAAGATACCGTGGCAGGAAACCAGGCCATTTTACAAGCAGTACAAAAATCGATGGTAAAACGATTTATTGTGGTCGGTGGTGCAGGAAGCCTAAAAATTGCTTCAGGTATTGATTTAATTGATTCCCCCGATTTTCCTGCCGAAATAAAACCAGGCGCTCAAGCAATGAGGGAATTTAAGAACCAATTACAATCCATTGATTCATTGGATTGGACCTACATTTCCCCAGCCGCAATACTCGAGGAAGGAGAAAGAACAGAAACCTTCCGTCTTGGAGGCGAACAATTGCTGATGAATGGCAACGTTCCTGCGAAAATATCAGTTGAAGATTTTGCGGTAGCTGTACTTGATGAGGTAAATAATAGGCAGTTCATTCGCCAACAATTTACTGCAGCATATTAAGTTTAATCGAAAAAAAGCCGGTAAATATTTACCGGCAAAGATAGATAACAGAACTTAATTCACATATTTCTGCTTTAACTTACTTTTCACTATGTTTCGCTGCATAGATTTCACTATTCACCCAGTTATGGTCTTTTTCCCATGTAAATAACCACTTACGGGTTGGCCCTGCCATCACATTAAGGTAATAATTATCATAACCAGCCACTGTCGCCATTGGGTGATACCCTTTTGGTACCATAACAACATCTTTGTTATACACCGCCATACATTCATCTAACTCGCGATCATCCGTGTAAACGCGCTGCATACAGAAACCTTGGGAAGGATTTAAACGATGATAATAGGTTTCTTCTAGATAAGTTTCATTGGGTTCATTATCGGTATCATGTTTATGGCTTGGATAAGAGCTAGTGCAGCCTTCATCTGTAAAGACCTCCACGACTAATAAGCTATCAGCGGCTTTATCATCCGGCAAAATATTATGCACATAGCGTTTGTTATAACCATGGCCACGTTGTTCCGCACCAATATCATCAGGGCCAATTAAACGAGTTGGGTAAGTTCCTTTTCCTTTTGCCCTGCAAACTGCCAATTCAAGGTCGGTATCCGCCATGACCTCAGCAAACTCTTGCGCTGTAACATACACCGCATACGGCTTTTTACGCTCGAAAGGATCCATACGGTCACCAATATTTTCAAACGCTTGATTCGGTGTTTTAATTGTCGCTTTACCCGCCACCAGCACTAAGCACATTTCATTTTCAGAGGCAGGTAAGGAGATAGACTCGCCTTGTTTTAATTCATAAACATCAAAGTGAACATATCCCCAGTTAGCGATTTTCGGAGTGATATGCTGAGTTCGCTTATGTGCATCTGGAGCATGGTATTTCGACAATAATTTTGACATAACTTTCCTCTGACACTTTTTAGGTTCTAGATATGTAATTCTTTTCAGTTACTAACCGTTTCATCAATTAAACAGTTCAGTTTGTGGCTAGAGTCAGCAAACAAAGCTAACAACGCCACAGACTGAAATATGACGACGACGATTTAGATTAAGCCCGCATCCTTAGCAAATTTAGACAAATTGTTGTAACCCAATGTGGCATAAGTCAATGGATGTGCAATCGCAGGGTCTTGCTCTGCTTCGACCACTAACCAACCATTTTCATATTGGCTATTTTTCAATACTTTAAACACTTCTGGATAGTTAACGCAGCCATCACCGGGTACCGTGAACACCCCTGCTAATACTGCATCTAAGAAGCTGGTTTTACGGTTTTTAACATCTTTTAGGACATCTGCACGGACATCTTTGCAATGTACGTGATTGATCCGTTTTGCCCAACGTTTAGCCACTTCAACTGGGTCTGCACCGGCAAAGGTTAAATGCCCTGTATCCAGTAATAAACCGACCTCATCCCCTGTATGTTTCATTAAATTATCCACATCTTCTGCGGACTCGATCACTGTCCCCATATGATGATGATAGGCAATCTTAACCCCTTGAGATAAAGTATATTTTGCGAATTCGGTCAATTTTTTACCGTATTCTTCCCATTGGTCAGCTGGGAACAATGGGCGCATATGAACAGGTTTGTTTTGGTCGCCATGAATACAGTGAGTCACTTCCGCGAAAACCATCACTTTAGCGCCTAAATCACGTAGCAATGCTAAGTGCTCTTGTACCGCTTCAATTTCTTCTTCCACACTGCGAGATAATAATTCTCCCGAATACCAGCCTGAAACCAGTTGTAAATCATGCTGCTTTAAGATCGGCCCTAAGATTTCCGCTTTACGTGGAAATTTATTACCTAGCTCAAAACCAGCGAAACCCGCTTGACGACCTTCAGTTAAACATGTTTCTAGAGACGTTTCTGCCCCTAAAGTGGGTAAATCATCATTCGTCCATGTCAACGGGTTGATACCAAGTTGGATTGCCATGATGAAGCTCCTGTGTAGGTAAAAGTAATATTATTTACGCTGACGCCATAGGGCTATCAGGTTTAAGTAATTGGTTTTGATTTTCTGCACCAGCTCATCGTCATTGATTTCACCTTTCATCCACTCCAACGAAGGCTTACCAAATAAAGTGCGGCCAACAGCAAATCCTTTGACGATTGATTTCCCAGCGGCTGCGTTGAAGCCTGCTTGTAGCTCAGCTTGTGGTGCGTCAAGTCCTAAGAGCACGACACCGCGGCAATAAGGGTCACGTTCTTGAATTAATTGATCAACTGCATCCCAGTTTTCCGCTTGTAGTGGTGGCAATTTCCACCAATCTGGTTTTATACCTAAGTTATAGAAGCGTTTGATTGCGCGTAAATACAGCTCATCGTTGCGTTCCATATCTGCGGGCAATATCACCTCGAGCAACAATTCATGCCCTGATTGGCAGCAAGCGCTATACACTTCTTGAACCGTTTTTTCTTGCTCTAAGCGCAGTGGATGGTTGTCTTCTGGGTGAAAAAATACCAAACATTTGACAATATGCTCTTTTGGCCAGCTAATCAGCTGAGAGCCAATATTCCCATGCTCTAAGCATAATGGTCTTGATGCAGGTAGCTCAATTGGGCGGCCTATCCACCAACCACGGCCGGTTACATCATTCAATACGTCTTGGCCAAATGTACTATCACAGAGTAATCCTGCTTTCCCCTGCAGATTTGCCTCTTCGGCCACTTCACTGCTAGCGCGGTAAATCAATTTTTTCAGGGTTGGAATGCAAGAGATATCAACCCCTGCGAGGCGTGCCATATCAACAAATTGAATGCGGTGGTCAAATGCCATAACACAAAGTTCATTCCATTGTGTGCTACGTGAAGTCACTCGGTGCAAATGGTTAAGCATCGGGTCGAGATCTGGGCGTGGAACTGCAGCTGCACGCTCAAGGTAATTATCCAACTCGATTTTTGTTGGCATTGCAGGCGCGCAGCCGTGGCGCGAAACCACTAAAGCCCCGCAAGCATTCGCATAAGCACAGGCTTTTTCCCAACCATCGCCGTTTAGATAACCGCGAAGTAGGCCAGACATAAATGCATCACCGGCACCTAATACGTTGAGAACTTCAACTCTCACACCATGAACGGTGATCCCTTCGTCCAACGTTTCTGGGATCTCACCACTAAATACCGAGCAGCCAAGAGAGCCGCGTTTACACACCAGTTCCGCATCCGTTAATTGGCGAATGTTCTTAAGTGCTTGTACGGTATCCGTCGTCCCGCCTGCAATATGAAATTCTTCTTCTGTACCGACAATCAAATCGAACATCGATAATACGTCTTGCAGTTGTTGCGTGACACTATCGGAAGCAATAAAACGCGTTTCACCATCACCCAAAGAGGTCAGTCCCCATAAGACCGGGCGATAATCAATATCAATGGCTGTTTTGACATTATTACGTTTAGCATATTCCAACGCTTTTAGTACTGCCGCGCGAGTTTTCGGGTTAGATAAATGCGTTCCTGTAATTGCCAAGCAGCGTGCAGATGCAATATATTCTTCAGAGAAATCGTCTGGCGTAATCGCCATATCTGCGCAGTTATCACGATAGAAAATTAATGGGAAAGTATCCTGATCTTTAATCCCTAAGATAACTAATGCCGTTAATCTGTCTTTGTCTGTAATAAGATGGCTAGTATCACAGCCTACACGCTGTAACTCCTCACGTAAAAAGCGCCCCATGTGTTCATCCCCCACACGGGCAAGCATTGATGATTTCAATCCTTGTATTGCAGTGCCGAATGCAACGTTTCCTGAAGAGCCGCCTAAATATTTGGCAAACGAGCTCACATCTTCTAAACGAGAACCTATCTGTTGTCCGTACAGGTCAACGGCAATACGGCCCATACAGATAACATCTAACTTCTTCTGCTTATCCATTAATTACCCCTTAACTACAACAGAATTAATTGATTTCTTTAACGTTAACCCAACGTTGTTCGTCATATGAACGTGCTATCGCGTCTAATATTCGTGATACTTTCCAGCCTTCTTCAAAATCAGGCCACATTGGCTGCCCTGTTGCAACGCCATCAATTAAATCACGCACTTCAACTGTTTTTTGGTCATTGAAGCCAATACCATGACCTGCAGCATTACAAAATGGTGCATAATCCGGGTGTTCTGGCCCAACAAAAATTGTTTTAAAACCTTGGCGGTTGCTAGGTTCATCATGGCGATAGAGCTTTAGCTCTGCCATTCTTTCTTGAGTGAAAGACAACGTTCCTTTGGTGCCGGTCACCACATAGGTTAGCCCCATTTTACGGCCAGCTGCGATTCGTGAAGTTTCAATGACGCCCATTGCGCCACCAGCAAAACGTACCATGGCATGCGCTTGGTCTTCATTTTCAACCGTAACCATAACGGTTGAACCCGTTTTTTCAGGGCGCTGTTTAATCACAATTTCCATATCACCACAGACGGTTTCAATATCCCCTACTAGGAATTGCGCCATATTGATAATGTGTGCAGACAAGTCCCCCAAAGCACCTAACCCTGCTTTTTCTTTAAAGCAATGCCAGTGAATTGGAGCGCTAGGGTCAGCCATATAATCTTCATTATGAGTGCCATAAAAATGGATAACTTCCCCGATTTCGCCATTTGCAATGATTTCTTTGGCTAGCTGCGAAGTTGGGTTTTTCATATAGTTAAAACCCACTAACGTTAAGACGCCGGCTTGTTTAGCCGCTTCGACCATTTCTTTGGCATCTTCAGAATTGAGTGCTAATGGTTTTTCACAATAAACATGTTTACCATGCTTAATTGCCTCCATTGCCATTTCTTTATGTAGGAAATTAGGCGAGCAAATATCCACTACATCAATATTTGGATCTGCAACTAATTTGCGCCAGTCATCCGTTGCACGATTAAAACCCATTTCCTGAGCTCGGGTTTGTGCTAGCTCAGGGGTAATTTCTGCAATCATTTCGCGAACCAATTTCCCCTGCAATGGAAAAACGGTTGGTGCTTGTGCATAAGCAATGGCATGAGCTCGTCCTATATAGCCAGTACCTATCATCCCGATACGGATCTCTTTCATCTGTTCTACCTCTCGCTCATTTCTTGTAGTGCAATAGCTGGCCCAATATTCGTTCCAGATTTTATTTCAATAATGATGTTATACGGAACATTCGTTTCATTTTCAATATTATTAGAAACATTAATTTCATTATGTGATCTAACGTTAATTTTTAGTGTAATTAATTAATTTATAAGAAAATAAATATTAAATTTAAAGAAAGGAAAAATAATAGAGTCGTGATGAGATGGAATAAAATGAAATAGAATAACTAAAAATGAAATTTATTGAGAATGGGATCTGGCAAAGATCCCATTCTCTCTTCAAAACTAAAAATTAACGATGAAGAATACTTAAAAACTCTTCTTTACTTGAGGTCAGAGACAGTGCATTGGCAATAAATTCGTCACTAAAAATCAACGCAATTTCCCTAAGTACATCAATATGTTCCCTTGATTTTGCAATCACGCCTATGGCAATAAACATCACATTGGTTCTGTCCCAAATAACACCGTCAGGAAATTGAAAAATTTCAACACCGGTATGCAAGATAATATCATTGGCGGACTTAGGTAGATGTGGCAACGTGATGCCATTCCCCAAGAATGTTGATATCTGTTGCTCCCTTTCCGTTAAGAAATGTACACAATCCCTATCAACATAACCTTTATTTTTAAATTCCGTACCAACCATTTTGAGTACTTCAGCTTTATTTCTTGCCTGACAACCTAAATGCAAATTACTTGTGGTTAGTTGTTCTATCATATCCAACCCTCGATTAAGTTAATTAGGTATATTCACACCACCAATAAGTAATAATTACATTGATGAGAGCTCTTCTTCTAATTGCTCTAATGATTTGTTTGATGTTTCTGGCAATAACTTCACGACAAAAACGATAGCTAAGTAGTTTATTACCGCAAAAATTAAGAATACCGGACCTAAACCAAGTTCTGCTTGTAATACAGGGAATAAATAACTCACAATCGCATTCATAATCCACATAAAAAAGACCGAGATCCCCATGGATAACCCGCGAATTTTAAGTGGGAATAGCTCAGCAAGTACCACCCACGTTAAAAAGCCCATCGTTCCTTGCATAACCCCAACAAACACCGCGCCAAGTAACCAAATTAATGTTGCTTTAACATCCCCGGTTAAAAAGTAGTCTGTAGCTGCAATTAATAAGTGTAACGATGCCATTAGCGCAAAACCACCAACAATCAGTGTCTTACGTTTAAATCGGTCAACAAGGAATAACACCCCTATCACCATACCACCAACAGAAAAAACACCATTTAATACGTTGAAAACTAAAGATGTTTGCTCAGAAAAACCCGCTGTTTTGAGAATTTCTGTGCCATAATACATAATAACGTTAACCCCAGTTGTTTGCTGTAATGCCGCCCACACCATCCCAATTAAAACCAATTTAAAAATCCAAGGTGTATTAAAAATTAACGCTAAATTTTGTTTATTGGCATTCGGATGACGTTTAGCTTCCGCAGCTTCAACATCTAATAACGTCACGATATCTTCATATTCTTGAATTGCACGTTTTTCAGGACGAATTTGCTTCAGTATTTTCAAGGCTTCTTCACGACGGTTTTTACTCATTAACCAACGTGGGCTTTCAGGCGCTTTCCACATACCAAATAGCAAACACAACGCGGGCACGGCTTGTACTAACAGCATATAACGCCAAACATCAGGAAGATGCCCCCAAATTGAACCGATAATCGCATTAATAGCAAATGCTGCTAGCTGCCCGATAACAATAGCAACTTCATTTAACCCAGTGAGTTTCCCCCGCATTTCAGTCGGAGCCACTTCAGAAATAAATGTCGGTGCCGTCACAGAGGCTCCACCCACCGCAAAGCCCAATATAAACCGAGCAATAAGAAGAACTTCAATATTTGGGGCTGCCGCAGATAAAAATGCCCCAAATAAAAACAGAAATGAGAGGTAAAGCAAATAAGTACGGCGCCCGACAAAGTCTGCTACACGTCCGCCACAAACACTACCTAATGCTGCGCCCACTAATAGGACACTCATTACCAGCCCTTCTGTGGTTGGCGTTAAGCCCATGTTTTCTTTCAGTGATGAAAATGCACCGTTAATGACACCAGTATCATAACCAAATAGTAATCCACCAAAGGTTGCAACCAAGGTTATTTGGTGCAACCTTTTTCTCTGTTGTTGATTGAGATTCATGATTAATGACATATTATTACCTTATTATTTGAATCATTATGTCTTACCAAAAAAACAATTTTTCAATATTTAAATAAATGTTTAATGTTAAATATTAAATAATGAAATAAGTTTCTGGCACTCTGGTTTGAATCGCTACTTTGCTAGCTTTAGGCCTGATCGATAAACTCTTTGAAAATAGATTTCGCAAATTTAAAACGATGAATACATCAGTTAAATTAAAGAAAGTAAGATTATAAAAAGCCTCAATTAATCTCGGAATATTGAAAGCCTAAAGAGTATTAAATAAAATGTAATATCAGTATTTTATATACTCATTAATAAATGAATATATTTACTATTGCGGCCAAAAATTAATTTTTAACCGCAAGTCTATAATCAAGTTAAATAGTATTACCGCATTAATTACAATTTAACTTCTTTACCTGTTTTGAGTGACTCCAGTGCTTTGTCTGCAAGATATAAAGCCAATTCACCATCGGTCCCTGTCGTTTCAGATTCCGCACGGCCTGCTAAGATATCAACAAAATGCTGCCACTCTGCTTGGTATGCTTCGTGGTAACGTTGTAAGAAGAAATACTCTGGCTTGGCCGATAAGCACCCAACTTCACTTAACAGCGCAACACTATTCTCTTTAATATTACCAGCCGTTAATAATCCTTTTTCACCATGTAATTCAATGCGTTGGTCATAGCCATAACCTGAACGACGGCTGTTAGAGATGGTCGCCATTGCGCCTGATGGGAATTTTAAGATAATAAACGCGGTATCAATATCACCTGCTTGGCCGATCGCAGGGTCAACAACATTGCTGCCTTGTGCGTAGACAGAGCAAGGCTCCTCGCCAATCATAAAGCGCGCCATATCAAAGTCATGAATAGTCATATCTCTGAACATACCACCGGAGACTTTAACATATTCTGCAGGTGGTGGTGACGGGTCACGAGATGTGATAATTAAAGATTCTGCTTTACCAATAGCGCCTTGTTGGAATAAATTTTTCAAGTGGCGAAATTGAGGATCATAGCGACGGTTAAAACCAATAAACAGTGGAACGTTATGTTCTTTTACGCTTTTTAAACACTGCTTCACACGCTCAAGGTCGAGGTGAACAGGTTTTTCACAGAAAATCACTTTTTTATGTTTGGCTGCTAGTTCGATTAGATCAGCGTGAGTATCTGTGGCTGAAGCGATTAAAACACCCTGTATATTAGGGTCTTGCATTGCTTCTTCTGTTGTCTGAACTTTGGCTTGGTATTTTTCAGCCAAGGCAACCGCATTCGGTTGATAAGGGTCGATGACAGAATAAAGTTTGGTTTCTTTATGGCCGGCAATATTAACAGCATGAACCTGTCCGATACGTCCTGCGCCGAATAGTGCTATGTTGAACATTCAAATGCTCCTTGATACCTTAAATCCACTATTTGGATATTACGGAATATACCAAATAAAACGTTCATTTCAATTTATAATTTTTTGAAAATTATATTTTTGGGCTCTAGATAACAAATGTTATATTAAAGTGTATTTTTAGTGTTATTCAGATCACAAATTGACAATGCAAGCGAATAGCATTTAACAATAAAGTCTGTGTTTGTCGGCATATTAAATTTCCATAACTTCTTTTTTTGTTCTTTCCCTACCTCGCAATAAAACATATATTTCAATAAATAAATTTTTAAACTATAAAAACCATAAAAAAACCCAGCCAAAGCTGGGTATATAATCCAAAATGATTCGAGTTGTATTGGCGATGAGCGTAACGCTATCCCCATTTAACTTGAAGTATGACGAATATAGAACGGCAAGTGATAACCACTATGCAAATAAAAACCAAAGCAATCCCTGCTAAGTTTCCAGTAACTACCCTACTTAGTTACACATCTGACTCATTAAGAAAACGAAAAACATTCCTCGACGGTAAAACACCGTCGAGTTATTTTGACACTATAAGGCACTAGCGCAATATGTTGATTAATAAAGACGAACTTTATGTTCAACCATCTCTTTAATTTTTTCAGCGGAAGCAACTATTTGAGGCTTTTTAGAAACTTGAGCCGTTCCTGTGCGCCACCAAGCTTCATAACCATCGGTCATTGTTTTCGGAAGTACTTTAATATCAATCAATACACAGCCCGAATGGGACTTCGCGTCTTTCAGTGCGGCAATCAATTGTTCCTCATCATGTACCCGATAACTTTTACAGCCATAGCTTTCTGCGTTTTTAGCAAAATCGACCTTCACTAACGGCCCATCCATCAACCCCGTCTGTGGGTTTCGATGTCGGTTCTCTGTACCAAAACTTCCCATGCCTTGGCTCATCTGCAGGTTATTAATACAACCAAATCCCGCGTTATCAAACAATAAGATGGTGATCTTAATGTTCTCCTGAATCGCGGTTTGTAATTCACTGTGTAGCATTAAATAAGAGCCATCTCCGACCATCGCATAAACCGGTTGTTTCGGCGCTGCAATTTTAGCACCAACAGCGGCGGCAATTTCGTACCCCATGCATGAATAACCATATTCAAGATGATAGGTATCTCGCTGTTTTGGTAGCCAAATACGTTGTAAATCTCCCGGTAATGAACCTGCTGCCCCCACAATAATGGCATCGTCTTCCATGTATTGCTGCATCAAGCCTAGCACCCGTGTTTGTGCCAGTTCTGTACCTAGCGTTTTACGGTATTCTTCAAGCTTATCATCAAGATGGCCTGCAATTTCAGGGACAAAATCTAATGGTCGATACTGTATACTAAACAAGCGCTCCAGCTCATTTTTCCACTGTTGTTTAGACTGCTGAATTTCATCCCCCCACTGAGCTTCATAGTGAGAATCTTTCAGCTTTATATCCAGTGCTTGAAGTGCTTCTTTGGCATCTGCAACCACTTTCAAAGCATCTAACTTACTTGCATCGAATTCCGCAACATTGATATTTAAGAAGGTTACATTTGGATGACTAAATAAAGATTTAGATGCGGTGGTAAAATCCGTAAAGCGGGTGCCAACACCAATAACTAAATCAGCCTCTTTAGCTAACAAGTTTGCGGCTAACCCACCTGTAGTGCCAATTCCACCCATATTCAAGGGATGACTGGCAACGACGGCACTTTTACCCGCTTGAGTTTCACCAAATGGAATCTGGTAATCTTCAGCAAACTGTAAAAATGCCTCGTGAGCTTCGGAATAACGTACGCCACCGCCACAGATGAGCAATGGTTTTTTCTTACTGCGGATCAGATGAACGGCTTCTTCGATACTCACCGTTGTCGGTGGTCTACGTTCAATACGATGGATTCGTTTTTGGAAAAAATAATCGGGGTAATCCCACGCCTCGCCTTGAACATCTTGAGGTAGGCAAATGGTTACCGCGCCAGTATCCGCAGGATCCGTTAACACCCGCATGGCATTAACCATGGCTGCCATTAGCTGTTCAGGCCGTGAAACCCTATCCCAATAACGTGAAACTGGGCGAAAACAATCATTAGTACTGATAGTCCCATCACCGTATTGTTCGACTTGCTGCAATACTGGGTCGGGCTGACGTGTTGCAAAAGTATCGCCAGGTAGTAATAACAGTGGGATGCGATTCGCCGTAGCTGTTGCGGCAGCTGTGATCATATTCGCAGCACCTGGGCCAACAGAGGACGTAACCGCAAAAATTTGTTTACGTTTTTTTTGTTTGGCAAAGCCTGTCGCAATATGTGCCATGCCTTGCTCGTTGCAACCTTGATAAACACGTAGATGCCCAGGCGCCTCTTCGAGCGCCTGACCTAAACCCACAACGTTACCATGGCCAAAAATCGTAAATACTCCCTGAATAAACGGATACTGCTCACCATCGACATCAACATATTGTTGGTTTAGAAATTTAACCAACGCCTGAGCGGTCGTCATTTTCTGCTTATTCATACGGGTCTCCGTTTATTCCATGGTTGGCATTGTGAAACTACTTTCATGGTGTTCTAAGCGAACACTTGCAGGCCAGCGACTAGTGACTGTTTTCATGCGAGTATAGAAGCGAACACCATCATTTCCATGTACATTTAATGGACCAAAAATAGAACGTTTCCAACCACCAAAACTGTGGAATGCCATCGGTACTGGAATCGGTATGTTGATCCCAACCATTCCAGCTTGGACATTTTCTTGGAATTCACGAGCCGTTTCACCATCACGGGTGAAAATAGCCGTTCCATTTCCATATTCATGTTGGTTAATTAGTTTCAAACCCGTTTCGAAGTCTGGAACACGCACTACGGCTAAGACAGGTCCAAAAATTTCTTCTTTATAAATGTCCATCTCAGGAGTGACATTATCAAATAATGTTGGCCCTACAAAATAACCATTTTCGAAGCCTTTCACTTTAAAATCACGGCCATCAACTAATAACGTCGCACCTTGTTTTTCACCGCTAGTAATATAGTCACAGATTTTAGCTTTGTGCTGTGCTGAAATGACGGGACCCATATCATTTTCTTTGCCTTGCGTAATACCTGGCCCGACGGACATTTTAGCAATTTGACCTTTCAGGTTAGCAATGAGCGCATCTGCTGTTTCATCACCGACGGCTAAGACTACAGATAATGCCATACAACGTTCGCCCGCTGCACCAAATGCCGCGCCCATAATGGCATTAGCCGCCTGCCCCATGTCCGCATCCGGCATTAAGATACAATGGTTTTTCGCACCACCGAGTGCTTGACAGCGTTTGCCATGAGCAGATGCCGTCGTGTAAATATGTTCAGCAATAGGTGTTGAGCCAACAAAACTAACGGCTTGGACTTCTGGCGCAGTTAAGAGCACATCGACAGATTCTTTGTCCCCTTGAACAACGTTAAATACGCCATCAGGTAAACCTGCTTCTTTTAATAATTTAGCTAATCCTAATGCTAAAGAAGGGTCTTTTTCTGATGGTTTTAAAACAAAGGTATTGCCTGTTGCAATAGCCACTGGGAACATCCACATCGGTACCATTGCTGGGAAATTAAATGGTGTAATTCCCGCACATACCCCCAGAGGTTGCATTAATGAGTGGCTATCAACACCGGTAGCAACATTGGCTGAGTGCTCACCTTTTTGTAAGTGAGGGATACCACATGCAAATTCAACGACTTCCAAACCACGAGTTAATTCACCTACCGCATCAGAAAAAACTTTACCATGTTCTCTTGAAATTAAACGCGCCAGTTCATCCATATTCTCTTCCAGCAATGTTTTAAATTTGAATAAGATCCGGGAACGCTTCAAAGGGGAAAGTTTTGACCATTTAGGGAATGCTTTATTCGCAATCTCAATTGCTTTTTTTGTTTCATCGGCACTGCTAAGTACAACCTGAGCAATTTGCTCACCCGTTGCTGGGTTGAATACCGGTGCAAAACGCCCACTTTTGCTGGATACTATCTCACCACCAATGAAATTATGAATCTGTTCCATGTTGCCTCTCTTTAGCTGACAGAGTTACCTTGTTACTCAATGTATATGAAATATTTGTTTCATTTACAACTAAATTTGAAATAACATTCAATTTATGTGATCTAGACAAAGTTTTTATGAAATTTTTAATCGCGGCTAAAAAACACCTATTTTAAACTTATGTCCATCACTTATTTATTGGCTATTTTTCCTTTGTATTGGGCTAAACATGGCTTTCTTTCCATCAAGAAAATAAGAGAACAAATTGATGTAAGCTGTTCAATTTATTATCCCAAATTCAAATTATTTTAAGATCCTAAAAAAAGAAAATTTTTAAATATGAACTAAGTGTTTCAAAAAGATTCGACTAACGCCGTAAAACAACTACAATTAGAGCCAAATTCTGGAGGTTATATGTCAAGTGCATCAAATTTAAATGAGTTTCAAGAGCAAGTTCGCTCAAGGTATGACGAATTAAGTAAACGGCTACAGCAAGTAGCACGCTATGTGTTAGATAATACGAATAGTGTCGCATTTGATACAGTTGCCGTCATTGCGAAAGAGGCTAAGGTTCCGCCTTCGACTCTAATCCGCTTTGCAAATGCGTTTAATTTCAGTGGGTTTAATGAAATGAAACAATTGTTTCGTATGAACCTCGTTGAAGAAACGGCCAGCTACACAGATAGAGCCCGCATGTTTCGTGAAATGGACGGCTCCCAAGAACTGGGAGATGACCCTTCCCAAATTTTGAAGGAGTTCGCTCATTCTAACGCCCAAGCTTTACAACAAATGGCAGCCAGAACCCCTGCTGAAGATATCGAAAAAGCCGTATCGTTATTAGCAAATGCACAAAATATCTATATTATCGGTTTGCGTCGCTCATTCAGCGTTGCAACGTATTTAAGTTACGCTCTTAGCCATTTGGAATGTCGCCCAGTACTTATTGATGGGCTTGGCGGAATGTTCAAGGAACAGATCAGCAGGATCAGTGAAAATGACGTCGTTATTTCAATCAGTTTCACGCCTTACGCTTCGGAAACTGTCATGGTAAGTGAGAAGGCGGCCCAAGCAGGTGCGCAGCAAATCGTTATTACTGACAGCCAAATTAGCCCTTTGGCAAGTTTTAGCGATGTTTGTTTTGTTATCAAAGAAGCCCAAGTAGATGCATTTCGTTCGCAATCAGCCACCTTATGTTTAGCACAATCACTGACCGTTGCATTAGCCTACCGTCAGGGCAGCAGCTTAGTCTAAGATATATGGCTCTGTAATTAAACACCTCCATTAATTCAGAGCCTCTTCCAGTCCTTTCTCTAATTAACGTAGACGTCATTATTAAAAACTAATTAAGTTTCATTTTTTTCTTTAATTTGTGAGTCTCATCAGAAAATACAAATTCTAAAAAGACAATGAAATGAAATTATTATTTCACCCTGCTATGTTGGGATTATATCTCGTGTTAGATAAAACCAAGAATAAGGGCTAAGCATGTTAAATACACACTTTCTTTATTTACTCGGCCACCTTCGTTTACTTGAAGAGCAGCATTCTGTCACGTCACTTAATCGCTCTGGTATTGGTTTAATCGGCACTGCACCTTATAACCAACTTTATATAAATGCGATAAAATGCTGCGCTCATCATAGTGAGCTAAAGTCAATTTGCCATTTGTCTCCATCTCTACCTTCTATGACTTACTTTATGTGTCAAAAGAAAAAGATAGAAGAGTTGATCAATAATGATGACGTTGACTGCATTATAATGACATCCACTTGCAGTGATGAGTTACTAAGATTTGCAATTCAGACTGCGGTATCTGCCGGAAAAGATATCCTATTGAATGATATCCCCAACTTTAGTGAAAGCGAATTGAAGGAGGTATTAAAACAAGCAATGCGCCATGATGTATTGATTGATTATAACCAACCTCTTAGCTTTGATAACCAGTTCAATCAAATAAAAGCGTCTTTAATGTCTAAACGTGGTACCGAAACAGGGTTATTGCGTATCACAGCGCACCGAATAATAGAAACTGAAAATCAATTACCATTCAATATACTAAGAAACACCATCACAAAAAACATAGAATTATTGTTATCCTTGATGCCTGATTTTGTCCTTTCATCCCCCGCTATTCAATACTCACATCCCTTTACTAAAAGAACCGATGGCGATGTATTGATGATTAATTTACGCCAAGAAAACGGTTTATTGGTTTCATTTGAAATCTTTTTCAATACGGGGAAGATTTTAGACAAACTGTCATTAAAACAATGTAATAACCGATATGAGATAAAGGAAAAACTCTCTTTTAATGAAACATATCAAGAGATTAATCAAAATAATTTTATTGTAGAGCAACTCGACCAATTTGTTTTAAGACTCGGTAGCAACACAAAACTAGCCAAAATTAATCAATGGAGTCGCGCCAATAAACTAACAGATATAGTAATAAAACAGCTAAATACTTATGGATATATTTGATTATTACGAAATATAAAGATAATTCTGATAGTAACAGTTAATATTATTATAATCACGAATGGTATAACAATACTATACCGCTTAATGTTACATTCTAAAATTACTTATAATCAGTGTATTGAACTACATGTGCCACTATTCACATTGACAACGCCATATAAAAAAGAAGCGGGATCAACATTGAAAAGATAAGCAAATTGAAATAGTGAATCGACATCAATACAACTTTCTCCAGTCTCAAATCGACTCATTTCTTCTTCTGTTACACCAATTAAACTCGCCATTCGTTCTATCGATATCTTAT
Source organism: Providencia sp. PROV156 (assembly GCF_028480905.1). Taxonomy (NCBI): domain Bacteria; kingdom Pseudomonadati; phylum Pseudomonadota; class Gammaproteobacteria; order Enterobacterales; family Morganellaceae; genus Providencia; species Providencia sp. PROV156. Next base: position 23,745 of record NZ_JAMPPE010000001.1, read on the forward strand.
GGTTTTCTCGTTGTTTTCGGATTTTTATCCCTAGCATTTTAGCAATGTTTTCCTTCCCCATAATAACCTCTATTAAATATTAAAATGAATATTATTAACCGGTGCGTAAACTATCACCAACCATAAATTTATAAATTGACTTATAATAATAAAACTCTAACTAAACAAGTCATTTAAAGACAATCCATTAATGAATTAAAAAATCAACAACCATATAACATACTGATATGTATGGCTATATCGCTTTCTTATTAACTGTGATTCTGATCACGTTATTTTTATAACCTAATAGGTATAGAAAACTACACGGTAATAAGCCAACGACTTCAAAATTACATTTTCAATTTAACCAAAATTCTAGCTTACATTTTCAATTTAATAAAATTATCTTGACTGATTTAATGTTATAACCTTAAGAAATTCGTGACAATTTGTATTCATGCGTATCAATAAGTTTCCAGAACATAATTATAATAAAGAAATTTTTTTTCAATCATAAAAAAAGGCGCTTTTTTTATTTATTAGTCGAATAACAACATTAAATTTAGGTATTAAATATAAAAATTTTCATATTAGTCTATAAAGCTAAATCACCTTTTCATATTAGTGCCTTACATTAACCTGCTCTTATTCTGAATATCTAAAATTAATTATCACACCTGGCTATTTTCGGTAAAAAAATTCACTCCACTGCATTTATGCCATGTTCATTACCTTCAGTCTATACCACAATACGTAAAAATTAGACAAATTATGTAAACGCCAGATAGGTGTACTCAAGCAATCTACCTATGTTTCCACCGCCCAATACTTACTTAACTTCACATCTTTTTAATAAAATTGTCAGTTAGCATGGTATCCTATTACGAGCACCTATGAGTACTTACAATTCATAACATTGCTATATTATATGGCTTGCTATTTTGTTGGTAAGTAAAAGAGACCTGAAAGGATAATCATGCTACAAGAAAGTGTTATCAGGGAAATCATTCTCTGGATAGAACAAAATTTAGAATCTCGCCTATCCCTAGATACTGTTGCCGATAAATCAGGATACACCAAATGGCACTTTCAGCGCCTGTTTAAGAACCAAACAGGGCTCGCACTTGGTTCCTATATCCGAGCAAGGCGCCTTTCTTGTTCTGCTGTCGCACTACGGCTAACAAATGACAGCATAATGGATATTTCTCTGAGGTACCGTTTTGACTCACAACAAACTTTTTGCCGTGCGTTTAAAAAACAATTTAATCTGACCCCTTCTGAATACAGAAAACGACAGGGTTGGAAAATTGAAGGGTTTTGCTTACCTCTACGAGAGAATAAAGAGCTCAGTGTTCAAGTTAAATTGGCTCAATTGCCAGCCATCAATTTACTCGGAACTAAACATCGTTACACTAAAGATATTAATGAGTGGAACCTAAAAACGGATGAGCTACGCCGACACTATTGGATGGATTTTTTCAATAAAAACCATTATGTCACTCAGCATTTATACGCCATTCACGGTGTTGACCAAAGTACTAATGCAGAAGGCCATTTCCTATATACCACGGCTCTAGATGAACAAGATGTTGATATTGCACTTCCGCAAACAACCAACTTACAGTTGCCCGCAGGAAATTATTTAGAAATCAAGATCACCAGTAGCCTTCATGGTATAGATTACAATGATATTATTTATACTGCTTATGGGAAGGTACTTGCTGAAATGGATATCGTCCGTGGTAAAGGGCCTGATATAGAGCAATATGTCCTAAAATCCAAACCCACTTATGAAGCATTCATTAATGATTCACGCAATTTCATCCAAGAGCTAAATTACTATATTCCTGTTATTATTTAACGACTAGCAGCACCCCATACGAATACTGTATGGGATGCTGGCCTAACAATTAAAAACTCACATTAATTTTTGCCCAGAAATTTCTCCCTGGTTCATTCACTGGTACATTGGATGAATAACCAAAACCGCTATTTCCAGCTAAATTAAGGTGCTCGCTATAGGTTTTATCAAAAAGGTTATCAACGCCTGCGCTTAATTTCATATTTTCATTAATTTTATACGCTGCATTTAATGAAAATATTGTGAAACCTGCACTCTTGCTAAAATCTTTCCCCACCACATTACCATCATTAATCGCAACACGATTTTGACGGCTAACAACGCGTACTAAACCTGTCGTAGTCCAATCACCTTTTTCCCATGATAAGCCAAATCGGCTTTCCAATGGTGGCATTTGCGGTAACGCTTTGCCATCTGTACGATTTTCTCCCCAAGAGTAAGCAAGACTTGCATCGGCTTTCCATTCATCACTGAGTTTCTGTGCTATACCGAGCTCTCCGCCCATAATTAATGCGTTAACATTTTCAACTTGGCTCATTCGCGGGTTTGTCGCGCTATAACGGAAGAGAATAAAATCATCAACACGCCCCACATACGCAGAAACCCATGCATTGGTGTCTTCATGGCTATATTTAGCACCAATATCTAACTGAGTCGTTTTTTCTGTTTTTAGCTTATCAAACACATTATTGCTACCATCTGGTCCGAGTTTAGGCGAAAACAACTCCCAATAATCAGGAAAACGTTCAGTATAGCCGACACCAGCATATACCATAACAGGTGTACCAGATAAAGAATGCTCATAACGCGCAAAGCCCGCTGGCATCACCGTATTACGCCCTGAAGAGCCTACGCCTGTATTATTTTCAACTATGACACGATCTAAACGAGCCCCGCTAACAACTTTACCTTGCTCAGTCGCATGCCAAGTTAGCTCACTAAAGACACCATAATCTTGGAATTGTGCATCTTTTTTCCAGCTATTATTATTGTTTTTACGATGTTTATTGGTCTGCATGTCAGCCCCTGCACGCAGTTCATAGTCTTTCCATAACCATGTTCCCATGGTACGGCCGCCCATGGTTTCACGGTCAACTCGCATTTTCATTGGCATATTCATCATACCGTGACCTCCATGCCCCATATGCCCGCCCCCCATTCCACCGCCTGATGGAGTACGAAGCGAGTAATTATCCATAATATGATCAGCGTAATTGTAGTAAACATTTGCTTCAAATTTATCTAAAACATCACCGATATTACTCTTTTCAAAGCGTAATCCTAAGCTTTCACGTTTAAACTGAGAGCCATCCATTCCCCTCCCTGCATAACGAGCTTCGCCGTCGCCTTTACCAGCGGTTAATTCTAATAATGTATATTCATCTGGCGTCCAGCCGATAGCAATATCAGCGTTCCACTTATCCCATTTAGAGGGAACCTTATCACCATTGCCATCTTTATAATCATTTGAACGTGATTTATTACCAATAACACGAACATAACCCGTTTCATTACCTAAGCTAATATCAGCATTACCATCCCAGCGCTCATTAGATGCCGTTAAGGCACTTGCGTTGCCTTTAATACCTGCTTCAGTAAATAGCGGTTTTTCGCGCTCAAACCGGATTGTTCCTGCTGAATTCCCAGGCCCCCATAAAACAGTTTGTGGCCCTTTAATCATATTTAATACATCAAAGTTTTCCGGTGAAATATAAGAAGTCGGTGCATCCATACGAGAAGGGCATGCACCCAACATTTCACTATCATTGGTTAAAATACGCAAACGAGACCCAAACATGCCACGAAAAACCGGATCTCCGTTAGTTCCACCGTTACGTATCTGTGAAAAGCCTGGGATCGTTTTAAGGTAATCAGAACCATCACTCGCAGGGACGGGCTGCCTTGGTGTTTTAGGGGATGTCGTAATAGTCAATGGTGAATCGACTGGCGCAGTAACAATCATCACTGAGCTATTTGAGATTGGGCTTTGGTTAATTTCAGTTTTAGCGACTGTAGGTGCTGTAAAAATCGCACTAATAACCAGCGTTGCAATAGGAGCCACTTTAAAAACGTATTTGTTCATTTTTTACCTGTTTCTTAGAATATAGGTACGCTGCTTTCGCCTCTTAGCTTGCAAATGCATTTTCAGCCCCCGAGGGTGAACCTCTTAAAAATCAAAGAAATTCAAGATGAACGAAAACGCTTTGCACAATAAAGGCAAAAATAGCAATTAAATTAATTTGTAAGATTTATCATGCTAAGACATCAGTAAATAGGCGGGGCTCTAGCGAGATGTAATGACCATGGTCTAAATAACCAAATGTGAACGTAGCGCTCAAAAGGAACAAATAGAGTCAGCGTGGCGAGTTGTCGAATAACCGCAGCAATAAATAAGATAAGAAATGGAAAGTGGACCAATAACTGACAGTAACCACATGCAATGTCTTCCATCGGAGACTGCCCCATCCCCGTCATTAACATATGATTCATTGGTGTAGAAACGTCACAATTTTCAGGCATTGGCATACTATGATGCGAATGCATCGATTGGTCTGCCATTGATAAATGCTCAACTGCACTATTAGAGCTAGGGCTCACGCAGTGTTCCATCAGCCTCATCGATTTAGAGAACAATGGAGCAATAAACAGCATAGCCACAGCCAATAATGCAAGGTAGGCAGCAAATTGTCTGATTGAAGTGCGCAGGTGCAACGTTTTTCCGTCATCTGAGTACGAATTTATAGTGCAGAATTGTATCTTATTTAGATACCTATTGTTATTGATATTTACCGCAAATGTTAATTTAAGATGAACTTTATTGATAAAATTGATTATCTATCATCAATACAAACCCATTGAAAAATCAATCAATTGACTGATTTATAGCGTCAGGTAATTTTTTAAGTCATCAAATTGTTTTAGAGGTCCCATAGAAAAGCAGCAACCACAAGTGATTGCTGCTTTTCTATTCAAATAATTCTAAAAATAACAAAGGGTATTCTATGCTAATAAATTCGCTGGGTTATCAATACAAAGGCGGTTAATCATCGATTTATCTACCCCTTTCTTGGCCAATAAAGAGAGAAAAACATTGGGTACAAACCCCCAACCATTACCGCCATTTTTTGCCCACATTTGTTTGAGAAAAACATCATGGCTTAACACAATTTGATGCCCATAACCCATTTCAATCAGTTTACAGACCGCATCCGCGGTTTCTGTCACCGTAGGTGCAACACCTTCTTTTGGAAATGAAATATCTAGCCCAATCATGTCAAACTCAAGCCAAACGCCTCTATCAAGCATGCGGCGTTGATAGTCAAAGTCTTTACCTGACGGGTCTGAGTGCGCCAATGAAATTTTAGCAGGATTAACACCCATCTCTTTGATTAAAATATCGAGAACTTCATCTCCCCGACGTTGCCAGCCTGGCATATGAATATTCATTGAAACATGGTTATTCGCCAATTGTGCTACTGATGCCGCTCTTAGACTATTCTTTTCACCATCCGTGAAAAAAGGCGACACCCCGATTTCACCAATCATTCCTGCGCAAATATCCGTTCCATCAATCCCTACATTGAGCTCATCATCAATCATTTTAGCCATAGCATCGATATCATTAACTAAGCGGTCACCTTCAAACTTTTCAATATACAAACCAGAAGAAGCAACCACATTAATACCAGTTTTAATGGCAACTTCGCGCAGTTGATGTACATCACGGCCAATAGCTTTGGAACCTGTGGCATCTACCAATGTTTTGCCACCGAGTTCCTTAAAATTATTGACTTCATAAATCACATCTTCAATTGGCTTTTTATCCATATTGTCACAGCAGCAATATGGGTCGTGCTTCAGCCCCCATTGAATATCTGCACTGACTTTTTTATCAACCAACACATGTGAGAAGTCATAAAATGGCTCATCGACAACTGTTGATAAATCATTAAACAGATGTTCATGTGGTAATGTCAGTCCCATATCTTCTTTTTTAACAGGTCCTGTCACCGTTTGGATATAACCTTTCATTTTTATACTCCTGCGGCTTTTGTCGCTTTGGCTTCTCTAAACTCAGGAATGGTCGTAATTATTGCGCCGACTAATGCAAATACTGTTCCGATAATAGTCACTAAGTACACGGTATTGCCCAAAGAAGGTAACAATAGGTCAATGAGTACTGAACCTAGTAACTGCCCTGCTGTTGAAGCAACACCGAGCATTAACAGGCCTAAACCGCGGACTAAAATTGCCATTAACGCGATTGACATCAAACCTAACGGGCCACCTAGATACATCCACCAAACACCTGGTAAGTCTAAAGTGAGATGACCTAATGCCATACGGATCACGAGAGCTATCGTCAATACGGTAAAACCAACAATAAAGTTCCACGTAATAGAAACCATCATTGAACCTGTTGCTTCTGCAACTTTTGAGTTACCTGCAGGTTGCCACCCTGCTAACAAACCCGCTAAGAAAGGCAAAATAGCTAAATAAATGGCAGAACTTGAATGCCATTGTGGTGAAACTACAAACAAAGTCGCGACAACCGCAAAAATAGCACCTAATACACGGAAGATAGTGAACGGTTTTTTCTCATCGATACCAATACCAAAGCGGTCGCACAGCAAGCCTGATAATAGCAACGCAGAAATCAATGCAGTTTGGAAGGTTGCAATACCTAATGCACTCGCAGATGCACCTTCAGAAAACACCACCATCGCACCGCACAGGCCAGCAAACCAGTTCCATAATGGGATTTTTTTATTTTTAATTAAGCTAGGAATTGCTGCAAATTGTTGCCTAGTTTGTTTCTTCGCAATAATGATAAAAAACATCACCACCAAACCACTGGCAAATGAAATAACGGCACTCGCATTTCCATCTTTTAATACATCACCCAGTTGCCCATTCACTGCAGATTGCATTGGCGATAACATACCGGCTAATACCGTCGCTATCATTAAAAAAGGGGTAGAATAACTTTTAGCACTCATAAAATATTCCTTTTGGATTTTTGACTATGAGTCATTATTTTTGTAATCGGCTTACAAGGTGCTGAATTAACTCAGCACCTATTTTCTTTATTTTAATTTTTTACTTTTAAAGAATTAATTAACGAGCGATTTGCTTAAGAATATTTACCCACATATCTGAATAATGTTCCCAAGCCATAAACTCACGGCTTCCCCAGTGTGGCGAGCAGTCACTCATAAAACAGCCTGTTTTTCCTTTGTCATATTCACCAAATACCAGCAATGGGTCTTCACCAATATTTAAAACAACTTGTGTATTTTCTTTGGCAACAACTTTGTTATAGCCTAAAAACATTGGCCAATTACCAAAGTTTTTAATTGATTCATGGCCTATATTGACCGGTGTTGCAAAAACTCCCTCAGGGGTTTCAACACGGTCGTCACCATCTAACATTTCAACCGGTAATACATCAGCTAATAATGTATTTTTATAATTAGCTTTGGCTTCAATTCCCATAAATGACAAGTAACCGCCAATCATTAATAGACCGCCACCTTGGCTAACATATTGTTTAATTAACCCAAGTGCGTTAGGTAATACTTTCATATTATAGAAAGTGTCATTTTGTAATAAGAAAGTATTGGCACCAATGTCACTAATGACTACAACATCATACTTCTCTAACTCTTCTACAGTTTTAGGGAATGCCATTTGCACGGTATGTGCAGGCATGTAATCAATTTCAACGCCTTTATTTCTTAAACATTCTAATAAGAACGTTGCGCCTTCTTCATATTTACTTGAAGTAAAACTGTCATAACCTTTAGTGTGGATCATATGGATATGCCATGATTCACCAATAAATAAAATTTTCATTTTTTTCCTCTTTTCAGAATATTAATTTATTCAGGGGATTGAGTTACAACCTGAGAATAGGTTGTTTGATTAATACGATGCATAACATTAATATCTTCTGGCATTTCTGAAGCATTACTTGTTTCAACAGCAAGGGATGAAAATGCCGATGCATAGCGTAAGGCATAAGAAAATTGTTTGCCTTTAGCCAAAGATGCAGCAAGAGCCCCATTGAATGCATCACCTGCACCCGCCGTATTCTTAACAACAGCTGTATAAGCCGGAGAATAAATAAACTTATTACCATCAAATGCAATAGAGCCTTTACTTCCAAGTGTAATGACCACCTTTTTTACCCCCTTGTTATAGATAACTCCAGCCGCTTTTTTAGCGCTTTCTAAATCGATAATATTAATGTTAGAAAGCAAACTTGCTTCAGTTTCGTTAGGGGTTAAAATATCAATCTTTTCAATTAACTCATTAACTATGTCATTATAAGGTGCTGGATTCAAAATAATTGGAATATTATATTCATTACCAATATCAATAATTTCCTTTAACGCTTCAATATTAGTTTCCAACTGAAGAAGAATAATATTTGAGTTAACAATTTTATCTTTTTGAATCTTCACTTCGTCAGCAGTAATATCCATATTAGAACCTGGATATATTGAAATAATGTTTTCACCACTATTTTCAGAGACAAATATAGATGCAGTACCTGTTTGATATTTTTCAGTTTGGTATATTGTTGACGTTTTAATTTTAGATGACGATATAAAGTTTATTGCATATTCACTAAATTGATCTGTTCCTATTTTTGTAATAAAGTGGACTGGTGAATCTGAATAACTCGCTGCTAATGCTTGGTTACATCCTTTACCACCAGGAGAAAAAATAAATTTATTTGATAATAATGATTCGCCTGCCTCTGGTAACCGAGGTAAGTAACTAATCATATCTACGTTAAATGAACCTAATACACATACTTTACCTAACACGGCATCATCCTTATCTGTTCTTTCATTAAAACTTTCATTGCACTCAAGAAATTGAATTATTTCTTTTTTAGCAACTTTATCTAGTGTTTCAAATTCGATGTATGCTCCACCATGGCAACGGCTAATAATTCCTTTTTTTGCTAAATAATTTAAATCTGCTCTAATGGTTTCTTTAGTGACATTAAGTTCTTTCGATAAAACAGAAACTTTGGCTGATCCAGTATTTTTTAAAATATTAATTATTTTCTTATGTCGTTCTGCTTTCATGCCATTTTACCTCATGGCATTTACTCTAATTTATACCTTGTTACATTAATGTGATTGTACTCATAGGTTCCCCCTGCAAAGCAAAAAAAAGCAAAAAGCATAAAAGTAAAAACAAAAAAAACCAAAAAAAAATAACCAAAGGTAAATCTTCTATTGTTATCAAAATAATATAAGAATTGATTAGTTTACTTTATGGAATTTAAACTAAGAAGGGAGTACATAAGTAAATATAATAATTCGGATTATTTATTATATATTTCATAAATATAAAAATTTAAAAGTAAAATAAAGTTAAATTAATAATTTATATTTAGAGTTTAATTAATTGAATAAGATAAAAAATCCTGATTAATCGTTATAATCTATTATGGGTAAAATAATGATGAATTGAGAGAAGGATCACAATTTGAACAAATAGGTTATTTGCTAGGTAAACAAAAGGGAGCAGTTGCTCCCTTTTAGTCATAATAATTAGACTGCCATTAACTATTCCGCTTTCGCTGGCAGCCCTTTCTTTTCGTGTACCATCATCAGTGCCTGTTCAACACTACGCTCGATAATAGGACGACGTTGGTCATTCTCAGGCAGTAGTTTTAACATCATTTGCCAAGCCGAGATGGCCTCTGCATAACGCTCTTGCTCAAATGCATTGAATGCAAAAATGCTTAATGCTTTCACATTGGTACGGTCTTCAGCAATCAGCTTTTTAAGTAGCTCTGCACCTTGACGGTTATCTTCTGGGTCAGAAGAGCGCGTCAAAACCTCCGCATATCCCATCACTACATTTTCATTTTTAGGGGCTAGGCGATAAGCACGGCCATAGGCATCGGTTGCCATAGTCGCATTCCCCAACACCATACCAATACGGCCTAGCATTTCCCACGCTTCTACATTTTGCGGGTCTTCCTGGAGGCGAGTACGTAGACCTAAAGCGAGGTGTTCCATTTCCGCATTATTGAGTGGTGGCTCAGACGGGTCTAGCGCTCTGTCTAACAAAGCGGGAGCTTGTTGATAAGCATTATTCCAATCTGCCACTTTCTCGTAGCTACCTACCTGATAATAAGCCCCCCCCGCAACACCTAATGCAATGATAAACCCGGGTAAATAAACCCAGTTGCTAGTGCGAGAGGCCTCAGGTAATACTTCTTCATCGCCCTGCTCAACCTGTTTTAATCTAACGCGTTTTTTAGAACGGGTAAAGATGATCCAGCCGCCTACCGCTATCGCAACAAACGGTAACCCCCACAGTACAATCGTTAGCGGCGTCAGTGGTGGGTTATAAGTGACGAAGTAACCATAACGTGCAACCATGTAATCAACGATTTCATCACGGTTTTTGCCTTCTTTCATTAACTCATACACTTTTTGGCGCAAGTCCAGTGCAATCATTGAATTAGAATCCGCAATGCTGTTGTTCTGGCATTTAGGGCAACGTAGCTCTTCGGTTAATTTACGAAATTGCTGCTCTTGCTGTTCATTATCGAAAGTAAAGACTTCTGTCGATGCATATGTCACCGTTGCACTTAACGCTAACATCAATAAACCTAATAAATACCTCATTGGTTCGCCTCCTGATTATAGCGCTCCCAAAGGGGTTTAAATTCTTTTTCCCAGACGCGCTCATCCATTGCCCCTGCGTGACGATAACGGATCACACCATTACCATCAATTAAGAACGTTTCAGGTGCACCATATACCCCTAAATCAAGGCCTAACATACCTTCACCATCAAATAAGCTTAGGGCATAAGGGTTGCCTAACTCACGCAACCACACAATGGCTTTATCCCGTTTATCTTTATAGTTCAACCCAACCACACGAACACCCTGTGCAGACAACTTATTCAAATATTGATGTTCTGCACGGCATGTAGGGCACCATGTTGCCCAAACATTCAACAAGATAGGTTGCCCTTGTGTTAATACATCGGATTCGTAGTGCTGACCTGGGTTTTCTAGTGATTCAAGGCGAAAAACGGGCACTGGCTTACCAATTAAAGCGGATTCTAATAAACGGGGATCATCCCCTTCTGCATTACGCATCAATTGCCATAACAGGACCGCAGCGATTCCTGCAAAAATAATAAAAGGAATTAAGAAGACTTTGCGGTTCATGCTGTTTCCCCTTGTAATTTACGGCGACGATAACGTGGGTCAAACAAGCAAAATAACGCACCAATAGCCATTAATACGCCACCAGACCAGATCCAACGAACAAATGGTTTATAATACAAACGCATAGTCCACGTATCTTTAGCGACTTCCTCACCCAATGCAGCATATAAATCGCGAGTAAAACCACCATCAATCGCCGCTTCGGTCATAACAGCTCGGCTAACGCTATAAAAACGTTTTTCTGGCATTAAAACACCGATGACTTTGTCTTTCTCTTTCACTGAAATACTGCCAATGACACCTTGGTAGTTAGGGCCATCAGCCTCTCGTACGCCATTAAATACAAAGGTATAAGCACGAATTGAAATGCTATCACCCGGCTTCATTTTCACATCACGCTCAATACTGTAATTTTGGCTAAAGGCAATACCGACGATGGTTACCGCCAAACCTAAATGCGCCAGTACCATTCCCCAGTAACTTGGCGTGAGCTTGATTTTCTTACTGATGCGGACTCGCATTTCTGCGAAGGCAAGAATTGCTATCCAGCACGCCATCATTAAGCCGACAACCGTCAACGCTTCTACCCTATCTTCCATCAGTAATGGTAGGGCAAAAGAAAGAATAACGGTTAATACCGTTGCAATGATTAATAACTTTTTGATAGCCGCAGGGCGGTCACGTCCCCAACGCACGAGTGGCCCAATCCCCAGTAATAAGGCAAATGGCACCATCAACGCTATAAACATGGTATTAAAGAACGGTTCACCAATGGAAATCGTACCCAGGCCAATTTGTTTATGGACTAACGGTAGCAATGTACCGAGTAACACAACTAGCATCGCTGCTGTTAGGATAACGTTATTACCCAATAACATGGATTCACGCGACCATAAGGCATTGTTAACCCTTGAGCGTACCTTGTGCCCACGCAGTGCAAACACCAGTAAAGAGCCGCCAATCACTATCACCATGAAGGCTAAGATAAATAACCCTCGAGATGGGTCTGAGGCAAAGGCGTGTACCGAAACCAGTACCCCTGAGCGAACTAAGAAAGTCCCGAGTAAACACAATGAGAAAGCAAAAATCGACAATAATAGTGACCATGCTTTAAAAGTGGCTCGCTGTTCAGTAACGGAAAGTGAGTGGATCAATGCCGTTCCCACTAACCATGGCATAAAGGAGGCATTCTCTACCGGGTCCCAGAACCACCAGCCCCCCCAGCCTAATTCATAATAAGCCCATGCGGAACCTAACATGATCCCTAACGTTAAAAAGAACCAGGCTGCCATCGTCCAAGGGCGAGCAAAACGTGTGAAAGAGCTGTCTAACCGGCCACTTAACAATGCCGCAATCGCAAAGGCAAATGCCACTGAGAAGCCGACATAGCCCATGTATAACAATGGTGGGTGGAAAATCAGCCCTGGGTCTTGTAGTAATGGGTTGAGGTCACGCCCTTCAATCGGAAAAGCGGGCAGCGTGCGCGAAAATGGGTTTGAAGTAAAGATGATGAACAGCAAAAAACCAACGCTTACCATCCCCATAACAGCTAAAACACGGGCAACAATGTCGAGAGGCATACGGTAACTGCAAATTGCCACCGCAAATGTCCAGCCACTCATTAATAATACCCATAGTAATAATGAGCCTTCGTGAGCTCCCCATGTTGCCGCAACACGATACCAAATAGGTAATTGCGTATTAGAGTTATTGGCAACATACGTGACTGAAAAATCATTAACAACAAAGGCATTCACTAATACTAGGAATGCCCCTGTTACACAGAGAAAAAGTAACCATGCTAATGGACGTGATGATGCCATCAAGCGTGCATCATTGCGTGCCACCCCCCATAGCGGGTAAAAAGACAGCAAAACGGCAAGACCTAATGCCAAACACAGTAAAACGCTACCAATTTCAGGGATCATGATGCATTGTCCTTATAGGCAGCAGCTGGCCTGCGATGGTTTTCTTGCATCGCCTTTTCAACCTCTGGTGGCGTATAGTTTTCATCATGTTTAGCAAGCACTTCTTTCGCTAAAATATGATTATTCTCCTGTAACTCCCCTTGAACAACGACACCTTGCCCTTCTTTGAATAAGTCAGGCAAAATTCCATGATAACTTACGTCTACTTCACCTTCGGCATCATAAACAGTGAAAGTGATATTGACAGCATTAGAGACTGGGTCAGAATCACGTACTACACTACCTGGCATGACCATGCCACCGACACGTAAGCGTTGCCCAACTTCAGGGATTTGCTGAGTTTCTCGCTTACCATAGATGATTTCACCGGGGGTATAAAACAAGTCAATACTTGAGCGCAATGCGTAGAGAATCAATGCGAGGGTTAACCCCACGCCAACCAATATGGAACAGATCAACCAAAGTCGGTTACGACGACGAATATTCACACTCCCTCCCTACGCGCTCTTGCTGCTTTTTGTCTTACTTCACGAGCTTGCTGTTGAATAATTGCATTTATTATCATTTTTCTTTGTATGTATGTATGCAAACAGAGTAACAAAATAGGTATTAATGTCAGCGCAACCGCCAGCCATACATAAAAACCATAGCCGCCCATCGCCCAAAATTCACTCCAAGATGCAAATGCGCTAGTCATGATTGACGTCCTTTTTTATTCACAATATCTAATACCCATGGACGGTTACGTTCTAACAACAATAATTGACTACGTAAACGAATTAACGTTAATGAGATAAAGAGAAATAGGTAACCAAGGATAGCTAAACGTAGTGGCGTACGCATAGCTGGGTTGATACTTTCTTGCATACGCGTCGAAGGTTGATGCAAAGTTTGCCACCATTCAACTGAATAATGAATAATAGGTAAGTTAATCACACCAATTAATACTAAAATCGCAGCGGCCTTTCCTGCTGTACGGCGGTCATCAAAAGCATGCCATAAAGCAATAATCCCCACATAAAGAAAAAATAGAATTAGTTCAGAGGTTAAACGTGCATCCCATACCCACCATGCACCCCACATTGGTTTACCCCATGTCGCACCTGTCACCAAGGCAATAAAAGTAAATACCGCCCCTATCGGTGCCATTGCCGCTATCGCCAATTCAGAGACTTTCATTTGCCAGACAAGACCAACAAAAGCAGTAATTGCCATTGTGGCATAAATGCCCATCGACCACATCGCGGCAGGAACGTGGATATACATAATACGATAACTTTGGCTTTGGACTTTATCGGTTGGCGCAAAGCCAAATCCCCAAATCCACCCCACCGCTAAACAAATTACACTCAATATAATAAACCACGGTATTAGACGCCCACATAACCGGTAAAGGTTAACTGGGATGGCAAGTTGATGAAGCTTTTTCCACATAGTTTAATTACCCTGATTTATTATATTGTTAGTAAATGCTGCGTGACAGAATCATACAATACACATTAAAAAAGCAAATATATTGATTTAACACAAATATAACTTAGGCTGATCATACTCAAACGCATAACCAGCCTATTTATTGATCATTACTTATAATTTATCGGTATAACTCATCATAAAATGATTACCTTAAATTAAAAGCCAGGTTCAACTTCACGCATGTCCGGCAATTTATGGGCAATTCCTTTGTGACAGTCAATGCAAGTTTTACCATCCGTGATGGCTTGGTCATGCATTTTAGCTGCAACCCCTTTTTGTGCCGTGAAATCCATATACTCAAAATTGTGGCAGTTACGACACTCTTGTGAGTCGTTATTTTTCATCCGTCGCCACTCACTTTGCGCCATCGCTAACCGGTGGTCTTCAAATTTTTGAGGTGTGTCAATGATGCCAAAAATTTTCCCGTATAGCTCCTTACTCGCTTGAATTTTACGCACCATTTTGGGGCCGAACTCATGCGGTACGTGACAATCTGGGCAAGTTGCGCGAACACCGCTACGGTTAGTATAATGAATAGTATCCATATATTCTTCATAGACATTCTCACGCATTTCATGGCAGCTAATACAAAACTCTTCCGTATTGGCCATTTCCATACCCGTATTGAAGCCGCCCCAGAAGATAACACCACTCACAAAACCAATCAGCAATAAGGTTCCTAATGCTAAACGGCTTGGCCTACGCCACCACCGCCATACTCGGCCGAGTAACCCAAACAAGCCCTTTTTCTTCGGCTTGTCATCATTTATTTGCTTATCATTGTTATTTGACATAATTCCCCCTTATTTCCCAAAACCTTTGGATGGGGTAAATGTGTTATCAACAATCGGTGCCGTGTCTGATTGTGGCACGTGGCACTGTAGACAGAAGTAGCGGTTTGGTGCGACTTCGCCAAGAACTTTGCCTGTTGCATCCATAAAGTGCGTTGGGCTAACTCTTGGTGCCCCTGTGGTGCGATAATTTTCCACACCATGGCATTGCAAACAACGATTAGTATTAGTGGTAATTTGATAACCTTCAACACTATGTGGGATCATTGGCGGTTGATTCACATAGTTTAATGCCATTCTTTCTTGCTCTTTCGGAATATGAATGCTTCCTTCTGACGTACCGGATACTTCTGGTGATTGGGTCAGGTCTACACCATTAGCAGCCCAAACAAGACTGCTTACAACAAAGGCCATTCCAGCCACCCAACGGCTGATCGTCTTTTTCAGGACAGGATTTTTCATGATTTTGCTCCCGAACTCCATCTTAGTGTTATTTTAAAAACATCCTCAGAACAAACATCAATGCAACGACCGCAAGTGATACAATCTTTATCTGATATCTGTGCTGGAGCTTGTTTATCTAGGACCGGTGCACGCAGAACTTGCGGCTCCGGACAAATGTGGAAACAGTCCATACAACGGCTACAGTTTTCTTTATTTTCCGCTGTAACAACTAGTGCGCCCTTACACCCTGCCACGCCATATAGCGCACCTAATGGGCAAAGGTGACCGCACCAACCATGTTCCACAACTAATAAATCGAATAAAAACAGTGCAACTAAAACCAATGCACCGCTGCCAAAACCAAAAATTAAACTGCGCCCCATTAATGAAACTGGATTAAGCCATTCCCAAAGTAAGGTTCCTGTAATAGCAGAACCGATCAGGATAACCACCAGCAATACATAACGAATATTGCGTGGTATCGTTGCGGACTGGTTAAAATCAAACTTACGTCTTAACCACGCCGCGGCATCCGTCACTGGGTTTACAGGACAAACCCAACTGCAGAAAATACGCTTACCCAACAGTGCATAAACCCCGAATACGATAGCAGCCCCAACTAATGCTGAGATCCCCGGTAAGTAACCACTTGCTAAGCTCTCTAAGGTGATTAATGGGTCAGTCAAAGGTACGGTATCTAACAATAAGCTACTGCTGTAGTTACCATGTAAAATCCACACCCCAAACCATGGCCCACTCAAGAACATCGCTAACACCAGCAATTGGCTTATGCGTCTAAATACCAACCACTTGTGGCTCTGCCACCAACCTTTTTTTGCCTGAGCTTCACGTCCGGCATCACGTTTACGATTCGCCATTGTTACCCTCCAGCCAACCAAAGCGGTAATGGTGTCCTAACTCACCTTTTGCTAACGACCTTGGTAATACCTTGATAGCCGCCTCTTCCAATACACAAGCCTGTTCACATTTACCGCATCCCGTGCAGTAATTGCTATTGACTGTGGGTAAGAAGCGCGCGTGCTTACCTGTTCGGTGGTTTTGTTCAAGTTCCAATGTGATGGCTTCATCAATCAGTGGACATACGCGGTAACATACATCACACCTTAGCCCTTGAAAGTTCAGGCAGTTTTCCTGATCGAGTAAAACGGCTAACCCCATGCGTGCATCGTTAATCGACTCAATGTCTTTATCCAATGCACCACTTGGGCAAACTTTGGCGCAAGGAATGTCCTCACACATTTCACACGGGTTTTCTCGAGCGATGAAGTACGGCGTTCCTGAAGCCAAGCCTGATGCCAATGTCGCTAATTTCAACATGTCATACGGACAGGCTTGAACGCATTGCCCACAACGGACACATGCACTGGCAAATGCTTTTTCATCAAGAGCTCCCGGCGGGCGAAGCTTAACTCCACTCGCACGGGAAGTTTGTTGCTGAAGCCCCAGCACCACACCAACAGCCGCCAACCCACCCGCAGTGCGGGCGACATCGCGTAAAAAGCGACGACGACTGTTCTGGGACTTAGCCTGTTGAGACTTAGCTTTCTGGGGCATGAGCAATTACACCTTTTCCAGTTTAACGGCACATTTTTTGTAATCCGTTTCTTTTGAAAGCGGATCGGTTGCATCCAGTGTTAAGTTATTCACTAGCTGCGCAGCATCGAAGAACGCCATGTAAACTAAGCCTTTTGGTGGTCTATTACGGCCACGAGTTTCAACAATCGTGGTCACATCACCACGGCGTGAAACTACTTTGACTTTATCACCACGGCGTAAACCTCTCTCTTTCGCATCGATTGGATGTATAAACACAAGAGATTCAGGGAAAGCACGGTGTAGTTCAGGAACACGGCGTGTCATACTACCGGTATGCCAATGTTCTAATACACGGCCTGTTGATAACCATAAGTCATATTCTTTATCTGGCGATTCAGCAGCAGGCTCAAATGGCAATGCAAAAATGACCGCTTTACCATCGGGTTTACCGTAGAATTGATAACCCGCGCCAGCCTTAACGTAAGGGTCATTTCCTTCGCTATAACGCCACTTCGTTTCTTTGCCATCAACCACTGGCCAACGGATACCGCGCGCTTTGTGGTAATCATCAAAATCAGCCAAGTCATGACCATGACCGCGACCAAAGCCAGCGTATTCTTCGAACAGCCCTTTTTGTAAGTAGAAGCCTAATTCACGTGATTCATCGTTAAGTTGGTCTTCGGCTAACTCGCTAACAGGGAACTTCGTTACCGCTTGGTTAGCGAATAACACGTCATACAGCGTTTTGCCGCGTAATTCAGGCTTTTTCGCTAATAACTCTTCAGGCCACACTTCATCCGTTGTAAAGCGTTTAGAGAACAACACCATCTGCATTAAGTCAGATTTCGCTTCGCCTGGTGCTTTAACTTGCTGACGCCAAAACTGAGTACGACGTTCCGCATTACCGTAAGCGCCTTCTTTTTCTACCCACATTGCTGTTGGTAAAATCAAGTCAGCAGCTAACGCACTAACTGTTGGATAGGGGTCAGAAACCACAATAAAGTTGCGAGGGTCACGCCAACCTGGCATACGCTCTTGGTTGATATTCGGGCCCGCTTGCATATTGTTGTTACACATTACCCAGTAAAAATTCAATTTACCGTCTTTTAAAGCGCGGTCTTGGGCAACAGCGTGTAAACCGACTTTTTCAGGGATCGTCCCAGCAGGCAACCCCCACACACCTTCCACTTTCTCACGGTGTTTTTCATTAGTAACCACCATGTCCGCTGGTAAACGGTGTGAGAACGTACCAACTTCACGAGCGGTACCACACGCTGATGGCTGACCGGTTAATGAGAACGGCCCACAGCCAGGTTGAGAAATTTTCCCTGTCAGTAAGTGCAGGTTATACACTAAGTTATTTGCCCAAACACCGCGAGTGTGCTGGTTAAAGCCCATGGTCCAATAAGAAACCACTTTAGTTTTAGGGTCTGCGTAAAGTTTAGCGAGTTCTTCTAACTGATCTTTTGGAACCCCTGTCATTTCTACGGTTTTGTCTAAAGTATATTCCGCAACAAAGGCTTTATATTCATCCCACGTCATTGGCTCAGATGCATCAGAACCTGCATTTTTCGCTTTTTGTTCGAGTGGGTGAGTTGGGCGTAATCCATAACCGATATCTGTTGCACCACGACGTAAATTCACGTGTTTATCAAGGAATTCCTGATTAACTGCATTATTTTGAATAATATAATTCGCAATATAGTTCAGGATCACTAAGTCAGATTGTGGTGTAAAAACGATACCGTTATCCGCTAATTCAAAGCTACGGTGTTTAAAAGTCGATAACACGGCAACACGCACGTCAGGGTTAGACAGACGGCGGTTGGTGATACGAGACCACAAGATTGGGTGCATTTCTGCCATGTTTGAGCCCCAAAGGACAAACGCGTCAGCATGCTCAATATCATCATAACAACCCATTGGCTCATCCATACCGAAAGTACGCATGAAGCCCACTACCGCAGAAGCCATACAGTGGCGTGCATTAGGGTCTAAGTTATTAGAACGGAATCCACCTTTGAACAGTTTTGATGCTGCATAGCCTTCCCAAACTGTCCACTGACCCGAACCGAACATACCGATCCCTTCAGGGCCTTTTTCTTTTAATGTGGTTTTGACTTTTTCTTCCATAACATCAAAGGCTTGTTCCCACGTGATCGGTGTGAACTCCCCATTTTTGTCATATTCACCGTCTTTCATACGCAACATTGGCTGCGTTAAACGGTCTTTTCCGTACATGATTTTAGGTAAGAAATACCCTTTGATACAGTTTAGACCACGGTTTACAGGCGCTTCTGGGTCACCTTGGCTGGCCACGATGCGACCATTTTGAGTTCCCACCAATACCCCACAGCCTGTACCACAAAAACGGCAAGGGGCTTTGTCCCATTTAATACTTTCTTGTTGGCCAACCACTGCTTTCGCAATGCTTGGTGCGCCAATACCTGCCGCCGCAGCAGCGGCCGCTATCGCATTGGCTTTCATAAAGCTACGACGACTGAGTTTCATAATCTTCCTCACCTTGCTCTTCCTGCTGGTGGTAAACCAGCGAAACATCTAGTACGCCGTCAATATCGCGTACTAAATCAATAGTATCTAACAACGTTCTACTACCTTGCCCTTCAACAACCACAATCAGTTTTCCGTTTTCTGGGGCGCTTAACGCCACCTCACAATTAGAAAGTTGATTAATTTCTTCGGCCACAGTAGACAGTCGTTCACTTTTTACTTGTACTATTAAACTGCACACTTGATAGTTACTGTGCATGTTCATGCTCCACGGTAATGGCTGAAACTGGGCAACCTGCGACACAAGCACCACAGCCTGTACAACCTGGTGTTTCTACTTTTGGCTGGTATATACCGGCCATTGACGGACGAAAAGAGATGACTTCAGGCTCACAACTGTCTTGGCAACGTCGACATTCAATCGAAAGATAAGCAAGACAATTTTGGCCAATCGAAATTGAGATATCCCAAGGTTGGGAATGTTTTGGAAGGAAAATAGGTTCTGGACATGCTGTTGCACATGCATAGCAAAATGTACATTCACCACGCTTAAAATCAACAACAGGGTAGCCCCCTGCTCCCGGTTGGATAATTGCCGTTTCGCAACTCTCAACGCAGGCATTGCAACGGGTACACAATTCAATAAATTGCGTTTCACTACCACTCCATGGCGGCCGAACCACTGGGGCTGCACTACGCCACGCACCAGTTAATACTCCCCGACGGGTGAGATCAACCATGTTTTTTTCCTTTACATTGCCAACAAAAAAACTAAAACGTATTGATAAACCGCATTTTTTATATGTGTATTTATGAGAAATATTAACGATAGAGGTTATAAAAATACATACTACCAAGTGGGTAAAAGAGGTAATTCCCCGTATACGACTAGAAATGACAACATTTACGTTATTTACTCGCCATTAGCTAAAAATAGCATCAAAATGATAAACAAACAGGCCTTTTTAATTATTTGTTAACATTTTTTTAATATGAATTATTAATTTAAACTCAAGTTTTAATTTTTTAAATTATAATACCAACCAAAAACTACCACTAAAGTAGTATGTGCAATGTCATTTAGAAAAAAAATATCTGTGTTTTTTTTGATATTAAACAAATTTCATTTCTAACTTTATTTTAAAAACAACCATTAAATATTAAACATAAAAAAATTATTTTAAAATCAATAAAATAGAATTGGATAACGCTAAGCATCAGAATAAGAATCATTATTAATTAATTATTGAAACTAACAATTTAAAACTATTGAAAAATAACTATATCAATTTCAATAATACCTATTTTTTATTATTTCTTCACATTCTATTTCCTTATTACAAATTAACTTTTGATCAAAAACAATATTTTTAGTGTGGTTTTTTGTTACACATATAAATTGGCAATGTCTTGGTAGTATCTGTGCGCTTACTATCAAACCTAAATAACAAAAAGATACCCAAAATAGTTCGAGTCATAGGTCACAATACAAACACAACTCGAAAAATGAAGGGATGACTGGCTAAAATTACTCGAGGCCCTTTTTATGGCAAACATAAGAAATAATGCACTATGCTTATTGAGTCTGGTTGCAGGAATATTTCTCTTTACCTCTGTTCATGCTCAAACTCCTACTAAAGATAGTACATCTACCATCAATGCTCGAAATGAAACTTTCGAAGCCGCTCACCCTGACCAGTACCACTCTTGGCGAGCAACATCCGAGCAATCAAACCGTGAAGATGCATTAGCGGAAGACCCTCGCTTAGTCGTACTGTGGGCTGGATACCCATTCTCACGCGACTACAACAAACCTCGTGGTCACGCCTATGCGGTCATCGACGTCCGTGAAACCTTACGAACCGGTGCTCCTAAAGACGCCCAAGATGGTCCACTTCCGATGGCATGTTGGAGCTGTAAAAGCCCCGATGTGGCGAGGCTAATCCAAGAACATGGCGAAGATGGCTATTTCGAAGGTAAGTGGGCAAAAGGTGGCCCCGAAGTGGTTAATGTCTTAGGCTGTGCAGATTGTCATAAAACAGACTCTGCGGATTTTGCAAAAGGTAAACCAGAGCTAACGCTTTCACGCCCTTATGCAGAGCGTGCAATGGAAGCGATTGGCAAACCGTTTGATAAAGCCAGTCGGTTCGATCAGCAATCCATGGTGTGTGGCCAATGTCACGTGGAATACTATTTCTCTGGCGATAAAAAATCAGTGAAATTCCCATGGGATAACGGTACCAAAGTCGAAGATATGGAAGTCTACTACGACAACATTGGTTTCTCTGACTGGACCAACTCATTGTCGAAAGCGCCTATGCTAAAAGCCCAACACCCTGAATATGAAACTTGGAGTGCGGGTATTCATGGCAAAAATAACGTGACCTGTATTGACTGCCATATGCCAAAACTGCAAAACGAAAAAGGCGAACTGTACACCAGCCATAAAATTGGTAATCCATTCGATAATTTCGAACAAACTTGTAGCACTTGCCATACCCAAAGCAAACAACAACTGCAAGATGTGGTTGCTGAACGTAAAGTCGCTATCCAAGAGATGAAAATCAAAGCGGAAGATCAATTAGTTCGTGCTCACTTTGAAGCAAAAGCTGCATGGGATGCAGGCGCAACAGAAGATGAAATGAAGCCAATTTTGACTGATATTCGTCATGCACAATGGCGTTGGGATTTAGCTATCGCCTCCCACGGTATTCATATGCACGCACCGGATGAAGGCCTGCGTATGTTAGGTGGTTCGATGGATAAAGCGGCAGATGCACGAACCAAGCTCGCTCGCCTGTTAGGCTCAAAAGGCATCACCCATGAAATTGCCATTCCAGATATTTCAACCAAGGAAAAAGCGCAACAAGCCATTGGTTTAGATATGCAAAAAATCAATGCGGAAAAACAAGAGTTCTTAAAAACTGTGGTTCCGCAATGGGATGACCAAGCTCGTAAAAATGACCTATTAGCCAAATAACCATGATTTGCCCCAAATAATGGGGCAATACAACCAATGGAGTGAATATGAGCGCACTACGTTCGTTATTAACTGCTGGGGTGCTGGCAACAGGCTTATTATGGGCAACAGCCGCATCCGCAACCCCACAAATGGCCCAAGAAAATGCAGAAGGCCGTTGGGTTGTCACGCAGCAACGCAGCGCTGACAAAGCCTGCTTAGACTGCCATAAACCTGACCAAGAAGGCATGCATGGCACTCACGCAGAAGTGGTTAACCCTAACAATAATTTACCCGTGACTTGTACCAACTGCCACGGTAACCCAGGGCCTGATCACCGTGAAGGTGTCAAAGATGTCATGCGCTTTAACAACCCAATGTATACCGTTGAGCAACAAAACAGTGTCTGTCTATCATGTCACTTACCGGAGCAGCTGCAAAAAGCGTTCTGGCCTCATGATGTTCACGTCACCAAAGTAGCCTGCGCGAGTTGCCATGACCTTCATCCGAAACAAGATACGATGAAGGTGCTGACTGATAAGGGCAAAGTAAAAATATGTGTCGACTGCCACTCAGATCAACGCAATAACCCTGATTTCAACCCAGCAGCGGTGAAATTGCGTAAGGAGCAGCCATGAGTTGTTCTCGTCGTCAATTCATTATCTACTCAGGAGCACTGGCGGCGGTAGGAGGAGTTGCTAGCCATACGCTAGCTAACACCATGAAAATAGATGGCGTTCGCTACGGCATGGTGCACGATGAAAATCTGTGCATCGGCTGTACGGCGTGTATGGATGCATGCCGAGAGGTTAACCAAGTCCCAGAAGGTGTTTCGCGGTTAACTATCATCCGTAGTGAGCCTATTGGCCAGTTTCCTGATGTTAAATACCGTTTTTTTCGCCACTCCTGTCAACATTGTGAAAGTGCACCTTGTGTCGATGTTTGCCCTACTGGTGCCTCTTTTATTGATAAAACGACAGGGATTGTTGATGTCAACCCTGACTTATGTGTCGGCTGCCAATACTGTATTGCTGCCTGCCCTTATCGCGTCAGGTTTATTCACCCCATCAATAAAACCGCGGATAAATGTGATTTCTGCCGTAAAACGAATCTAAAAAAGGGCAAGCAGCCGGCTTGCGTCGAATCTTGCCCGACCAAAGCATTAACCTTTGGTAATTTAGATGACCCTAAGAGCGATATTTCGTTGATGCTAAAAGAAAAACCGACTTATCGATTCAAAATTGCACTCGGTACTCACCCCAAAATGTATCGGGTTCCGTTCAAATATGGGGAGGTTAGCCAATGACAACAGCTTCTGCTTTCCATTTTGAATCCTTAGTGTGGGACTGGCCCATTGCGGTTTACTTATTCTTAATTGGTATTTCGGCTGGGCTTGTGGTACTTGCGGTACTTATGCGCCAGTATTATCCCACTTCGGCTGACAGTGATAGCACTCTAATGCGCACAACACTGATTTTAGCTCCGACGACGATCATCTTTGGGTTATTGATCTTAATTCTCCACTTGACGCGTCCATGGACGTTCTGGAAATTAATGTTTCATTACAGCCCGACCTCAGTTATGTCGATGGGTGTGATGTTATTCCAAGTGTATATGGCAGTGCTTGTTATTTGGCTAGCTAAAATCTATGAAAAAGAACTCATTGTTTTACAGCAAAAATGGCTGCCCAAATTTACCATCATCCCAAGAGTATTAACCCTGCTAAACCGTGCAATGCGTTTTCTGGATATTGTGATGCTCATATTGGCCGTTTTGCTTGGGGCTTATACCGGTTTTTTACTTTCAGCATTAAAATCTTATCCATTCTTAAACAACCCATTATTACCAGCTTTATTCCTATTTTCAGGAATATCTTCAGGTATTGCGGTATCACTCATAGCAATCGCATTGCGCTACCGCAAAAATATTCATAACGGCGAAACCGCATTTTTGCACCGTATCGAAAGCTTTGTTATTTGGTTGGAGATATTCCTATTAGCGGCCTTTTTTGTCGGGTTAGCTTTAGGAGACGATGGGAAAATCCGTTCATTAATTGCTGCATTAGGCGGTGGTTTCTGGACTTGGTGGTTTTGGATTGGTGTTGTCGGGTTTGGTTTTATTATTCCACTTCTATTCAAGAAATGGATGGACAAAGGACAAGGCGCAGCAAGAGTATTGATTATCAGTGGTGCAAGCTTACTGGGTGTCTTCTGCTTACGCTTCTTTGTGTTATACGCAGGGCAGTTGACCGTCGCATAACTCACTAAATAATAAGGGTAATCATTGGAACTCATACTCCCAGAAATTGGCTTTCTCTGCCTTGCATTGGCACTGTGTATTGCCTGTTTTCAAGTATCATTCGGAGTTATTGGTTTCATCCGCCATATTCCGAGGCAAATGCCTCGGAATATTCTTTGGACCTACTTACAATTTCTTTTCTTGCTCGTTGCTTATATTTGTTTAACTATCAGTTTTATTCAAAGTGACTTTTCGGTCGTATATGTGGCGCAACATAGCCATCGGCTATCGCCGCTATATATTAAAATTGCGGCAGTATGGGGAGGCCATGAAGGGTCAATATTTCTTTGGCTGCTGTTTATCTCAGCTTGGAGTTGTCTATTTGCATGGCGTTATCGCCAGCAAACTCATCTCGTGTTTCCTCTCACACTAACGCTTCTTGCCATTATCAGTGCGGCATTATTACTGTTTATCGTCTTTTATTCTGACCCCTTTGTTCGCATTTTTCCTCCCGCTATTGAAGGGAGAGATCTCAACCCAATGCTGCAACATTGGGGATTAATATTACATCCCCCTCTACTTTATTTAGGCTATAGCGGGTTAATGGTCGTAACCGCCTTAGCGCTTGCATCTACACTTTGCGGGCAATTTAACCAAACTATCGCCGGGCTCTGTTGGCGCGTTGTCGTTCCTAGTTGGTGCATACTCACTTTGGGTATCACTCTTGGGTCATGGTGGGCATACAGTGAACTTGGTTGGGGTGGTTGGTGGTTTTGGGACCCTGTTGAAAATGCGTCATTATTGCCATGGCTAAGTGCAACTGCCCTATTTCATAGCTTAACAGTCTCACGCAAAACTGGGCACTATCGCCACTGGTCTATATTGCTGGCAATTCTTACGTTTATTTTATCTTTATTAGGCACATTAATTGTACGCTCAGGGATTTTAATGTCTGTCCATGCGTTTGCTTTGGATAACGTTAGGGCTGTCCCCCTCTTCTTATTATTCAGTTTTCTGAGTTTCGGGGCTTTATGTATATATGGTTGGAAAGCTAAAAATATCGATAATTTACCAACTAACATGAATCGCCGTCAGCTTTACTTATTACTCACTTTAATCCTATTTTCTACTGTATTATTTATTGTTCTGACGGGCACGCTTTACCCAATGATTTACACGCTATTTGGTTGGGGGAAAATATCGGTTGGGGCACCTTATTTTAACCAAGCGTTATTACCATTTGGTATTTTAATGCTAATCATAATGGCAGTGAGTGCCATTTATCCTCTTAGTAAAACTCGCATTAAACCCCAATGGCGTATTCTTTTAATTCTACTTCTCAGTGTGTTATTAAGCTTCTTTCTTTGGTCTAAAGGACTTGTTATCGCCCTTTCTTGTGGCTTTTTATTTGCAATTTTACTTATCTTTTGGCTACGTCCTATCGATGCTATTTGGCAACATTTCCCTTCCCTTATCGCTCATACAGGAGTTGTAATTTTTGCTGCTGGTATTGCCTTGTCAATTGGTAGCCACCACGAAACGAGTGTTAGTCTTTCTGTTGGGCAATCTATTTCACTCGCCGGTTATCAGTTCCAATTCAACGAACTGCAACTTGAAGCTAAATCTAATTACACGACCGAAAAGGCTATTATACAAATTAGCAAAGCTAGCCAGCCATTACACCAGTTAATCACCGAGCGCCGCCTTTATACCGCTCGCCAGCAATTAATGATTGAACCTGGTATATATTGGGGATGGTTACGCAATTGGTATGCGGTATTAGGTGAGAAAACAGGAACAAATAGCTACGCGATACGCCTTTACGTGCAAGATGGCATTCAATGGATTTGGGGCGGTGCGTTTGTGATGTGTTTTGGCCTATTAATAAGCTGGGTAAAAGGGAGAATAAAAAATGCTTAGAATCCTATTAGCACTATTTTTCCTATTTTTCTCTTTTATATCCAATGCTCAAATCGTTGATGTGTGGGAATTTAATTCCATTGAAGAACAAGAGTATTCCTTGCAGATCGCCTCACAGTTACGTTGCCCGCAATGCCAAAACCAAAATTTACTTGAATCTAATGCCCCCACAGCAGTAAGTATGCGCCACCAAGTTTTTAAAATGGTTGCTGAAGGGAAAGATAAAGCGCAAATCATGCACTATATGACTGAACGATATGGTGATTTCGTGCTGTATAACCCACCGCTAACGATTGGAACTGCGCTGCTTTGGGGATTGCCTGCTATTGCTCTGATTGGCATTTTTTATTTCATTTTCAAATTTACTCGGTCACAAAAACAGCAACTTATAGAGAACAATTTTAGCCATCGACAAATATCCGAGCAATTATTACCCCCAGATATAACAACACCCTCGACTATCCTGCAATGGCATTTTAATAAATTACTTGCCATATTAATTGTGTTGGTTGTTATTGCTTACTTCTTCTCACCTCGATTTGAATTAGCTTATCAGGAATATCAACGTATATCCGATCCACTGCTCTCATTCACACCATTGCAGCAAGAACAAAAGGATTTATTACGCTTACAGAATGATATTCGTCAATCGCCTAAAAATAGTGAGCTTTGGGCTATACTGGGTGAATATTATCTTTATCAAAACAGTTATGATAATGCGTTAATTGCTTATCAAAGAGCACTAAAATATGGCGGGGAAAATGCTCAAATATACTCTGCTATTGCAACCGTTTTATATTACCAAGCAGGTCAACAGCTAACCGAAGATATCAGAGCGGTAATCAACAAAGCATTAACCCTTGATAATCAAGAAGTTACCGCATTAATGCTAGTTGCTTCTGATGCCTTTATGAATGCAAATTATGAGCAAGCGATTGATATTTGGCAAAAGTTATTAGATAGTAATAGTTCTCGTATTAATCGCTCTCAGCTCATTGAAGCTATTCATATGGCAAAAATAATGAAGAATAAAAAATAATAATCTTATCTTTATTATTAATTTTATTACGCTAGGGATTAATACATACTAAATTATCACAGTAGTGATAAAATATTCTTTTATGAATGTCTATTTATTTAAATGTGTAATTTTTCGTTTCTTATTGATTACCATTGTGTCCCCCCTATATTACTTCAAATAATCTTATGTTAGATTGGCAACAGTAAATTATCCCAAATGTAATCCAAGTATATCTCCGTAAGTGAAATTATCAATTGAAATTTAGCTTATGGTGATAAATTTTATTTACTTTTATATTTTGGCATTCATTGGGAAGTTCAAAAATAATAACATAAGAAATAAACACTATGAAAAATAAAATATTTTCATTTTTAGTTATTGGCCTAATTGCAGGCGCGTCCTTTATAGGAGGCGTTGTAAGTAACTATACACCTGATTTAGACATTGTAGAAAAATCTCAAAAAGCGGTTGAAGATTTTTTAGCATTTCCCAAAACAGCCGAGTATAAAAATGTTAAATATCATGAGATAAGAGAAACCTTAGACCATGGTATGCTAGGCTATGTATGCGGTGAAGTACTTATTTTTACTAGCCAAAATTCATATTCATTTAAACGTTTTGTGGTCAAAACTTATCTTCATAATGATGGACGTAATGTTGTTTCCATTCCATTAATCGATAGAGATGATAAAGAATTTCCTGATAATGACTTTAATGTTATTTGGAATAAGTATTGTAATAATTAAGTAAATATAAAACCCAACTGTTTAAATAAGATATTTCCGAGCCCTTTAAAATTTCATTAATATATCAAAGGGCTCAAATTAAATATTACATAAAAAACTATATTCTCTTTAGATATCTGTCATTCCGTAAATCAATCCTTTAATGATGATTACATTTTATCGCGGAGACTCTGTACTAACAGAGCATCTAGGCAAAATGCGATCAATTCAGACTATCTCCTTTTGAGCTATCCCTCATATAGAATTATTTTTCAATAGTAATTCATCCCTGCTTGATATAAAGTCTCAGCCTTTTTTCAAAATAGTTACTCTTGGAGGAGAAATGTTTATCGGTTTTGATTACGGTACATCTAACTGCGCTATTGCGGTCATGAAGAACGGGATACCCACATTATTACCATTAGAAGGCGATAACGTTTATATCCCATCAACCTTATGCGCACCGACAAGAGAATCAGTCTCTGAGCATTTATTTCGCCATTGTAAAATCGCCCCCTCGAATGAAATCGGGCAGCAAATTTTAAAAAGATCTATCGCATTTAACCGTGATGAAGAGATCGATTTAATGCCTGAAGACATCGTATTTGGGCAAGCCGCTTTAGATTTATATTTAAGTGATCCTAGAGATGTATATTATGTGAAGTCCCCTAAATCATTTTTGGGAGCATCTGGCTTACATGAGACTCAAATTAGTTTTTTTGAAGACCTTGTCTGCGCCATGATGAAAAATATAAAGAATACCGCAGAAAATAATTTACAACAGATTATTGATGATACTGTGATTGGACGCCCTATTAACTTTCATGGTCGTGGAGGGGAACTCTCGAACCAACAAGCAGAATCAATACTCTATCGCGCGGCAAAACGCGCAGGATTTAATCATATTACTTTTCAATTCGAACCCGTAGCCGCAGGGCTTGAATATGAATCAACATTAAATAAAGACCAGATTATCCTAGTCGTTGATATTGGTGGTGGAACAACGGATTGTTCATTAATCCAAATGGGGCCCACTTATAGAAATGCACAAGACAGAACACAATCCTTACTTGCTCATAGTGGACAACGGGTGGGTGGAAATGACCTTGATATTTACCTTGCATTAAAACAATTGATGCCGCTTTTTGGGATGGAAAGCCAATCTTTATCAGGCATTAAAATGCCATTCCTGCAATTTTGGAACCCTATTGCTATCAATAATGTTGAAGCACAAAAAGAGTTTTATTCAAGACAAAATTTGACAGCGTTAACACGCTTAAAACAAGATGCAAAAGAACCTCAAATAATATCTCGATTACTAGAAGTTTATAATGAAACATTAGGTTATAGCTTAGTACGTAAAGCTGAAGAAGCTAAAATTGCTTTATCAGACGCCTCAAGCTATTTAGCACAAATTAAATTAATTTCTGAAAAATTAGAAGTGAATATTCCCCATGAACAAATGGTGGAATCAATTGAATCACCAAAAAGTAAAATGATTGAATTGGTTAAAGAAGCAGTCAACCAAGGCGGGGTCAAACCTGATGCTATTTACGTTACAGGTGGGAGTGCTCGCTCCCCAATATTACACCAAGCTATTAGCCAAGAATTACCTAATATTCCGATAGTACGTGGGGATGATTTTGGTTCCGTTACTGCAGGGTTAACGCGTTGGGCTGAGACTTGTTTTAAATAAGCGACAGAAACACTAATAGCGCAGAATAAATAAGATTCATATTTAGACTGCGCTATTGGTACAAAATATTATTTCTTAACTTTATGAACAATATCAAAGTACTTATCTTTATTATCTTGCTCTGGATAAATACGATATGTGTATTCTTCTGGGGTTACTGTGACATTTTCAACAACACGAGTAAACAAGACTTTACCCTCGTCATCTTTCGCTGTTAATGAGCGAGTTTTGCCATTTTCATCAAATGACCAGTCACCTTTCATTTTAGGTTTTCCATCAAACGTGGTCATATTAAATGTACCGTCTGGATAATACTCAGCTAAACCAAAAAAGTTAGCGACTTGTTTATCATCTGCATTAACTTCTTTTTTATCTTGATCTAAAGCTTCTGTCGTTGTCCATACTTTGCCTACCATAATTTCTTCGTAAGCATTTAATTTATGTTCCGCATTCTGTGATTGGCTTGCTGCTGGAGTTGTAGCTGCTTGAACAGCAAATGACATAGTAGATACAACAGCAAAGAGTGTAGGTACTAATAATTTTTTCATTTTTATCCTCTAATAAATTAACTCAAACAACAATTTGATTAAGTTAAGATTAGCGATATAAAACCAATTTTGAAAATTATATTACGTTTATTTACAAGATAATATCTTATTACAATTAGTAAATACTATTTTACAATAAAAAATATATCGAAAATTCATGAATTTTAAAATTAATACTCTTAATTTTAGCTATCAAGCAATTTATTAATCAACCAGTACCCCGCTTTTCCGGGTGGATTATTCTTAGACCAAACTAAATCCACATCAATTTTACGTGGCCATAAATCATAATTAATACTCACTAAACGGTTATGTCCAAATTGCTTAACTAACCATGTTGGTAATATTGCCCATCCAGCCCCTTGTTCTGCCATTTCTAATAATAATAAATAATTAGGTGCAAACCAGTTCTTTTCACTATTAATAATAATTTGGCTGCTACTGCTTAGCCGTAATTGACGAGTCATCGTTAAATGTTGATAAGTTATTTTTTTCTCTTTAGCTAATGGATGACTATCTAATACATATAAACCTAATTCACCTTGAATAGGTAAACGAGAAAAAGAAATATCCGCAGGATATTCTGTACGGGACTCCATCATACCAACATGGGCTTGTTGGTTCTGGATCATTTCGATAACAGCATTATTTTCTGCAATTAAAAACTCAAACTCAAGATGCGGAAATTGCCTATCTAATGTTGTTACAATATGCTCAGCATGAGGTGGCTGATAGGTATCTGAAAAAGCACAACTTAACCTAGGCTCAATATCAGGGAGCAACTCAACTCTAAGCGCTTGAAGACGCTCATCTGCTGATAAAATATCCTCAACTAAGCTCAAAACTTTTCTACCTGCAAAAGTCAATGTTGATTCACGCCCCTGCCTATCAAATAACGCAAACCCCAAATCGTCTTCAAAACCACTGATTGTCGTACTGACAGTTGATTGGCTTTTATTTAATTTACGTGCCGCAGCAGAGAATGACTTTAAGGATGCCGCTTCCACAAAGGTACGCAATGTTTCTATAGAATAGTTCATAAGGTATCGCTTTTTTCGATGGCTGCCATTTTGTATATATATAAAAAATAGCAAATAATTGCACCCGATTTTTACCTAAAAATTAATTTTCTATATCTTTGAGGTAGTTATGAGCAAGTATACAAAAACATTAACTGAGCGAATTTTTCATGCAGTTTCATTTGAGGTCATCGCAATTGCGATAACTGCACCGGTCAGTGCGTGGCTTTTAGGACGCTCAATTTTCCAAATGGGAACAGTAGCTATTGTCTTATCGACGCTGGCAATGCTATTAAACTTATTTTATAACATGGCTTTTGACCGTTATTGGCCTTTATCCAAGGGGTCTCGCCCAGCCAAAGTGCGTGTTTTTCATGCTGTTGGTTTTGAATTAAGCTTTGTGATCATGGGTGTCCCAATGCTGGCGTTTTTACTTCAAATGTCATTCTTAGATGCATTCTTACTTGAAATCGGCTTTTTTGTCTTTTTCTTATTTTATACTTATGCGTTTAATCTTGGATATGACCTTTTACGTGTCCGTTGGTTTGCAAATAGAGAGAACGCTGTAAGTATCTCTGAAGCGGTAGCTAAACGCTCTTAATTTTACTCTTAATAAATATTCGAACACCGTGTTGCTTATCTTCACGGTGTTCTTTGTATATTAAAACCCCTATAAACACGCCGAAATAATCCTCTTTTTTTTGCAAAAAATAAAATAGAGAATGATATTTAACTAATTTATCACACAATTAACCTCATTAAGGCTTGGCTACTCACCAAGCCTTTTTACTTATAAATAATATTTCATTAAAAATCAAAATATTAACAAATTATAATATGCACCCACCAAAGTTGATAATAACTATCATTTGCAATTGATAATTATTAACATATAATTCGAATCGTTATTTTACCTTATGAGTCATAACTCAAACATAACTACTTAATACCTGAATTGGTCTCCCCTCTTTAGGTTCAACGAGAAAGAATATTGAGGTTTTATGATGAGTCGAAAATTAATCACTTTTATGCTATCCATAACACTTCATGTTCTTGTTATTGGGTACTTAACCTATGTTACGGCTCAATCATTATCCTTAAAAAACCAAGCACAACAGGATGCGCCTATTATATCGATCGCATTGACTCAAGCTGTCAACGTTGCAGAACCTGAAGAGCTCCCCCTTCCTATAGACACACCTAGTGAGGTAAAAATTGCTTCCAGCCCAATAGTTGAACACGCCGTCATTGTTGCGCCTAAAAAGCAAAAAAAGGTGATCAAAACCCCAAAAGAACCTGTGAAGCCCAAAGAACTCACTAAAAGAACTGAAAACGCTCACAAACCAGCTAATACAGAAATTAAAAATGATTTGCCAATCGCACAACAACAAAAGGCTGGAGCCCTTGTATCGTCTCAATCCGCAGGAATAAAAGGCCCCAAAAACCAACATGCGACTAGTGATACTAATAGCCAATTAATTAATGCTTACCGTGAAAAACTACGCCAAGAAGTTGAGAGAAATAAACAATACCCTCGCCGCGCGAAAAAAATGAAAAACCGTGGTATTGCAACAATACAATTTCAATTAAGCCAAAACGGGGAAATTAGCTTAATTCGCTTAGCAAGTAGCTCAGGAAATGATTTATTAGATCAAGCTGCTTTGCTTGCAGTACAAAAAAGCCGCTCTGTAGGTAAACCACCTGCAGGTTTTGCTCAATCTATAACACTTAATATTGAATTTAATTAACCTCAGTTGAAAATAAATATTATTCCCACTAAGAAGTTACGTCTTAATTAGGTATTAGATATTCATCTAATAGACAGTTATTCCGTATTTGCTTTTTATTCCGAAAAATAATGATAATCTTTATTGATTTTTTAGAACAATTAATGACTCTAGAGAAATTTATTATTATTTTCCAACTATACTGCTAGAAATATTCTCCCTATTTTTCGAAAACTCCTCACCTAGAGAAATATTTTCTCTACAAAACCAAATATTAACATTTCTAAATTTTCAACCTCCAGCAAGGGAAACAAAAAATTCTTTATATTCATGATATTAAGATGATATTGATTATCAATATAATTTATTTATTATAGAAAAGTTACCAGTTTTGCAAATATAACTTCATTGATATGGCGCAAAAAAAACTAAACATGTCAGAGTAAGATAACCCTTGAATAACATTATATTTAATATGGTCATAAAGGCTCATATCAATGAATACAAAAAATAAATTATTAAATAGCCCTATCTCGAGGCGCAATGTCGTGAAATCTGGCGCTGCAGGCGGTTTATTTGCTGCAGTAGGCGGTTTATCACTTCCTTTCAATGCAAAAGCAATCGATAACACTCAAAACTCAACATCCGCTGAAGAAAAAGCGGTTTGGAGCTCATGTACCGTTAACTGTGGTAGCCGTTGCCTATTACGTCTCCATGTTCGTGACGATGAAGTATATTGGGTTGAATCTGATACCACGGGAGAAGATGAATATGGCAATCATCAAGTAAGAGCTTGCCTGCGTGGCCGCTCAATCCGTAGAAGAATGAACCACCCAGATAGATTAAAGTACCCAATGAAACGTGTGGGTAAACGTGGTGAAGGCAAATTTGTCCGAATTTCATGGGAAGAGGCCCTAGATACCGTTGGTAATAGTTTGCGCGATATTTTGCAAAATTACGGCAATGAAGCGGTACATGTTCTCTATGGCACTGGCGTTGATGGCGGTAATATCACCAATTCGAATGTTCCCTATCGTTTAATGAATTCATGTGGTGGTTTCCTGAGCCGCTATGGCAGTTATAGTACTGCGCAAATTCGTGCGGGTATGAATTATCTGTATGGTTCTCAAGAAGCCAATAGCCCCGACGATATCGCAAATACAAAACTAGTTGTGATGTTTGGTAATAACCCAGCCGAAACTCGTATGAGTGGTGGAGGTGTGACTTATTATGTCGAACAAGCACGTGAGCGTTCGAATGCGCGCATGATAGTTATTGACCCTCGTTATAATGACACAGCTTCTGGTAGAGAAGATGAATGGTTACCTATTCGCCCTGGTACTGATGGCGCACTTGCAGCTGCATTAGCTTATGTGATTATCACTGAGGATATGGTTGACCAAGAGTTTGTGGATAAATACTGTATTGGCTATGACGAAAAAACCTTACCGGCTTCTGCACCTCAAAACGGTCACTATAAGGCCTATATTTTAGGCCAAGGTGCTGATGGTATAGCTAAAACACCACAGTGGGCCGCTAAAATTACAGGTATTCCAGCAGATAAAATCATTAAGTTAGCTCGTGAAATAGGCCAAGCGAAACCCGCTTATATTGTTCAAGGTTGGGGCCCTCAACGTCATTCAAATGGTGAACAAACCGTTCGAGCAATTGCCATGTTAGCCATTATCACAGGTAATGTTGGTATTAGTGGCGGAAATTCAGGCTGTCGTGAAGGCACTTATGATTCAGGTGTTGAATGGTTCCCAATGCTCGATAACCCAGTCAAAACACAAATTTCCGTTTTCACATGGACTGATGCTATTGAACGCGGCACAGAAATGACCGCCATTCACGATGGCATAAAAGGGAAAGATAAATTAGATGTTCCCATTAAGTTCTTATGGTGCTATGCCAGTAACACATTGATAAATCAGCATAGTGATATCGCCCGTACCCATGAAATTTTGCAAGATGACAGCAAATGCGAAATGATTGTTGGTATCGACCATTTCATGACGGCATCAGCAAAATATTGCGATATTTTATTACCTGATTTAATGCCTACCGAGCAAGAAGACCTTATTCCTAGCGAGTCCGCAGGAAACATGTCTTACATGATCTTAGGCCAACCAGCGACTAGCGCTAAATTTGAGCGTAAACCCATCTATGAAATTTTGTCGGAAATTGCTAAACGCTTAGGCCCTGATGTCGAACAGAAATTCACCGAAGGCCGCACCCAGCACGAATGGGTTAAATATTTATGTGAAAAAAGTCGCGAACGCTACCCTGATATGCCAACTTATGAAGAAATGAAAACCGTGGGTATTTTCAAGCACAAATGCCCAGATGAGCATGTCATTGGATTTAAAGCCTTCCGAGATAACCCTCAAGCTAATCCACTGAAAACGCCTTCAGGAAAAATAGAAATTTACTCTGAAAGCCTAGCTGAGATAGCGAAAACATGGCAATTAGCACCAGATGATGTGATTGATCCGTTACCAATTTACACAGAAGGCTTTGAAAGCCATACCGATAGCCTTAATAAAAAATACCCATTACAAATGACAGGGTTTCATTATAAAGCCAGAACACACTCAAGTTATGGCAACATTGATATCTTAAAACAAGCCTGCCGCCAAGAAATATGGATTAACCCAATAGATGCCAAAGCGCGTGGTATTAATCAGGGTGATATGGTCAAAGTTTTCAATGACCGAGGTGAAGTTCATATCCCAGCTAAAGTGACACCGCGGATCATGCCTGGGGTGACGGCTATGGGCCAAGGGGCTTGGTTAGATGCCGATATGTTTGGCAAAAAAGTAGACCAAGGCGGGTGTATTAATGTCCTCACAACTCAACGCCCTTCACCGCTTGCTAAGGGAAACCCTCAGCATACTAACTTAGTTGAAATTGCAAAACTATAAGGAGCCCGGTATGTCACAACAATATGGTTTTTATATTGATACACAACGTTGTACGGGCTGCAAAACGTGTGAACTCGCCTGTAAAGATTTTAAAAACTTATCCGCTGATGTTCATTTTCGTCGTATTTATGAATATGCAGGCGGCGACTGGACAGAGCAAGATGGCGCATGGCATCAAAATGTATTTTCTTATTACCTCTCTATTTCATGCAACCATTGTGAAGACCCTGCTTGCGTTAAAGTTTGCCCAAGTGGCGCAATGCATAAACGTGAAGATGGCTTTGTCGTTGTTGACGAAAGTGTCTGTATTGGTTGCCGTTATTGCCATATGGCATGCCCTTATAGTGCACCACAGTTTGATGCAGTCAAAGGGCATATGACTAAATGTGATGGCTGCTATGAACGTGTGGCTGAAGGCAAAAAACCCATTTGTGTTGAATCTTGCCCGCTACGTGCATTAGATTTTGGGCCCATTGAAGAGTTACGTGAGAAATACGGAACAATCAATGAAATAGCACCGCTACCAGCAGCACATTATACCAAACCCAATATTGTATTAAATCTCAATGCAAATTGCCGTCCTGTGGGCGACACCACAGGTTATTTAGCTAATCCGGAGGAAGTTTAAAATGGGCGCAGGCTTACATGAATATCCGTTAATCTTCTTCACCGTTATAGGTCAAAGTGTTGCTGGCGCATTTATTCTCATGGCTCTGGTATTGTTAATGAAACCCATGCAAGAACAGCATCATAAAATAGTGATGAGCATGTTTGGTTTATGGGTGTTAATGGGAGTTGGCTTTTTACTCTCCATGCTACATATGGGCTCACCGATGCGTGCCTTTAATTCGATGATACGTGTTGGGCATTCAGCGCTCAGTAACGAAATAGTCAGTGGCTCAATATTCTTTGCCTTAGGTGGGATATATTGGCTATTGTCATTATTAAAAAAGATGCCCAAGTCTGTCGGCAATATTTGGTTAATCGTCACTATCATTTGTGCGGCAATATTTATTTATGCCATATCTCGCGTTTACCAAATTGATACCGTCCCAACTTGGTTTAATCACTATGGTAGTTTGCAATTTATCTTAACCAGCTTTATTGCGGGGCCTGTTCTTGCCGCATTTTTATTGCGCATAGCTAGCTATGATATCAATAACGTCCGCTTCTTTACATTAATCAGTATTGTTGCAGTGATTGCGAGTAGTATCTTGGTGACAGCGCAGGGGTTTGAATTAGGCTCTATCCAAAGTTCAGTACAAAAAGCATCAGAGCTTGTTCCAGATTATGCCTCACTGATGGGATGGCGTACTGTTTGCTTAACATTGGGGCTAGCTTTCTGGATTTACCCGCATGTTAAAATGAAAAACCCTTCAATTATTGGGCTACTAGTCGCCGTATTATTGGTGATTTTTGGTGAATTGATTGGTAGAGGCATTTTCTACGGGCTGCATATGACGGTGGGTATGGCTGTTGCAGGCTAACGACTAATTCATTGTTTTTTAAGATGATAAGAAGGTTAATGACTTTCTTATCATCGACAACAATCTCATGTTTCGCTACGATCACACCAAAGAGTCATCATCAACATAGCAATGTGGACAAATATGGAACAAAAATTATTGGCAGATTTTTCGCTTTGCGCGCAAACTTTAGGGGCATTATTTTATTATGACCCTTCTGATGCACGCGTAAATAAGTTAATTGATTTATTTACGACGAGCGAATGGTTAGCTGAATGGCCATTTACTCAGGATTATGATTGCCAACGTATTGATAAACTCTTTCAAGATAATCTTTCTGAATCAGAAACATTACAAGAAGCCTATCAGCGCTTATTTATAGGCCCTTATGCATTACCAGCACCACCTTGGGGTTCTGTTTATCTTGATAAAGAAAATGTTATTTTTGGTATTTCGACACTTGAGTTAAGAGCATGGCTCCGTAATAACCAAATCAATATTGAATTAAACCAAAAAGAGCCAGAAGATCATGTAGGGTTATTATTTCTTCTCACCGCCTGGGTGATTGAAAATAAACCAGAACTACTACGCGAATTGCTAGAATTACATTTTCTACCTTGGGTCTATCGCTATTTAGAGAAAATGCAACTGCAAAGCGGAAATGCATTTTATGAAGCTTCCGCACTATTGGCCACTGAAACTTTAAGACATATCCAACAAGCCGCTAAATTAAATCCAGCGAATAAAGAACTTTGTCTTTAGTTTTATATCGTTCAAATAATTATTTTGTGAAGTAAAAGCCCTCTAAATAATCTGATTATTTAGAGGGCTTGAATATATTATTGGTACTTTCTTGGTATGTGATTAGTGCCACTGAGGAATTAAAATACGTTGATAGTCGCCTAATTACTGTATTTGCGATAAAGCAGAACCGACGTCAGCAAGTAAATCATCAATATCTTCACAGCCCAGTGAGAAACGCAATAACCCATCCGTTACGCCTTGCAGTAATCTCTCTTCTTCAGGGATACAAGCATGGGACATCATTTTAGGGTAGGAAATAATTGATTCAATTCCCCCTAAACTGACTGCAACGAGTGGAATACGAATCGCGTCTAAAAATCGTTTTACATTTTCATAGCTACCCAAATCAAAGGAAACCACCATTCCGCCATTTTTAGATTGCTGCATATGAATGATATGATTTGGGTGCGAAGCTAACCCAGGATAAAAAACGTGTTGTACTTTTGGATGCTCATTCAGATATTCTGCAAGCTTTTGCGCATTTTCACTTGCTCGTTCAACCCGCATTGCCATTGATTTTAAACCTCGCATTGTCAGCCAGCTATCAAATGGTGCAGCAATACTGCCAATAGCAACTGCAGACTTATGTAACCACCTCGCATATTCAGGGTTATTCGTTGCTACCGTCCCCAAGATCACATCACTATGGCCATTAATAAATTTAGTTGCGCTATTAATAGAAAAATCAATTCCAAGAGAAATAACATCTGATAACAACGGCGTCATAAAGGTATTGTCACAGATAGTAATAATATTATGCTGCTGCGCAATCCCAATAACAGATTTTAAATCCGTCACTTGTAACGTTGGATTAGATGGCGTTTCAATATAAAACGCTTTGGTGTTTTCCATTATTGCTTGCTGATAATTCATTGGATTAGTCGCATCAACAAATGTGACTGAAATACCGTAGCGTGGTAAAAATTCAGTCATTAATTGGAAAGAGCCACCATATATATTTTTGCAGGCAACAATATGGTCGCCCTGACTAAAATTAAGCAATACGGCGCTTATTGCTGCCATTCCTGAGGAAAAAACTTCAGCAAATTTTGCATTTTCAATCGCGCAAATAGCCTCACTTAATGCATCTCTCGTTGGATTGGAAAAACGAGAATAAATATGGTCGTAACTTTCCTCAATATTGGCTTGTGAAAATGTAGATGATTGATATAACGGGATAGAAGAACTTCCGGTATATTTATCTGTCATGGGGTATCCATGAATAACCTTGGTATTAATTTTCATAAGTAAATCGCATTATCAAAAGTCTATTTAATTATTGCCACATTGATTTCAGAATGAACAAAAATAGCGAGTGCACCATCAGTATAAATATTATGACCTAAATATTCTGAATGATTATTTAGTTTTACTAGCGGTGCTACTCCTTGAAATAAATCTATTTTATTTATTGCAGCTAATTTTGCCCAATCTTTATTATTTTATTCACTTTATTAATATGTGAAACCTAAATACAGATAAACTATCAGCGCAAACGCGGCCGTAACTGTTGCATAAGGCATTTGGGTACGAATATGCTCAATATGGTCACAATCTGTTGCCATAGAAGCCACAATTGCATCACTGGAAATTGGTGATGTCATGTCTCCGTAAATTGAACCTGCAATGGCTGCACCAATCATATATTCAACAGGCATTCCGACTGAAAGTCCTAATTGCACACCAATTGGGATCATAATGGCAAATGTTCCCCACGATGTTCCTGTTGCTAATGACATTACCGCACTAATTAAGAAGATAAAGCCTATTGAGAAAGCCGGCGAAATAACACCCGAGGTGATTTCTGCTATATAGGCACCGGTATTTAAATCTGAAGAAACGGTTCCCATTAAAAAAGCGAGGATCATCACCGAGCTAATTTTTACCATGCTGGCATAACCGATATATAATTCTTTAAAGAAAGTCTCAATATTAAGTACACGACGTGCTAAGAACCACACAAAAGAGACTAAAGTTCCAAACATGACTCCCCAATATACCGATGTTGAACCGCTACCTTTACTAAAATCGCCATTACCG
Organism: Providencia sp. PROV156; assembly: GCF_028480905.1. Taxonomy (NCBI): domain Bacteria; kingdom Pseudomonadati; phylum Pseudomonadota; class Gammaproteobacteria; order Enterobacterales; family Morganellaceae; genus Providencia; species Providencia sp. PROV156. The sequence continues at coordinate 64,599 of NZ_JAMPPE010000001.1, forward strand.
GTGATATAAAGCGCAACAGGCACCATTAATACCGTTGATAAAATTGGGATAAAGAAGTTAAGAGAGGTATGGCAATTAGGGTGCTCAATAATATCTTCATCATCCTGCTCAGCTTCTTCCGCGGATAATAAAGTTAAAGCCTGCTGCTCTGCGCGTAAATCCGCCTTTTTCATTGGCCCCCAAGAAACATTGGAGAAAATATAAAACAGCACTGAAGCGAGGGAAAACCACGCCATGATATTAAATACCATTGAGCCAGCTAAAATTTCAAAAGGCTCTCCAGTAATTAAACCTTTAGATATTTGTACGCCAATAACCCCCATCATTGCCGCTCCCCAGCCGTTAATCATGGCTGATGAACACACTGATACACAGGAAGTCTGCACAATGTAGGACATTTTTTCTGGCGAAACTCCGTATTTCTTCGCTAATGTTTTTGTTGATGCTCCAGCAATTAATTGGTTAATAGAGCTTTCAATAAAAATTAATGATGTAATAATCATCGCCATTAATTGAACAGCTTTTTTATTTTTAATTAACTTTGTTTTATTTGTTAATAATTTAACCAATGAACGCACACCACCAGTAACAACGACGAGCCGCATAATACCGCCAATCATTACCATAAATAGAATTGTTTTTGTGTTTCCCGGTGATGCAAACGTATTAATAATGCCATCGAGCGTTCCGTTTATACCTAATAATATATTGTGATCATATATAACGGTAAAACCAACTAATATCCCCAGTAATAATGATAATATAACTTGTCGTGTAAAAATGGCTAAAAGTATCGTCACCATTGGCGTGACAATGGTCCAAATCCCATAATCATTCATTAGATGCTCTCTTATTATATTTTATTTTGATTTTAATAAATTAAGATAGTGCGTTTTCTAAATCATTTAATAAGTCTGTGATATCTTCAATACCTACGGATAAACGTAATGTGGTGTCAAATACTTGGATACTTTCTCTTTCTTCTTTTGTCATCGACCCATGAGACATGGTTGCCGAATGATTCACCATACTTTCAACACCCCCCAATGATTCCGCTAAAACAAAATATTTAACTTTAGATAAAAAGGCTTTGGTGTCTTCAATATCCCCTGCTAATTTAATCGTCACAACCGCTCCTCCTGTACGCATTTGTTTTTTGCATAATTCATATTGAGGATGCGAAGGTAATCCAGGGTAATAAACCTGCTCAACTTTCGGGTGTGTTGATAAATATTTCGCAACTTGTGCGGCATTACTGCATTGTGCTGCCATACGTAATGCTAATGTTTTTAATCCACGTAAAGCAAGGTAGGCGTCAAAAGGAGAAGCAATTGCTCCGAGGGTGGTTTTTAGAAAATCAAGGCGGCTGGCTAAGTCTTCTCTTTGGGTGATCACCGCACCACCAATTAAATCGGAATGGCCGCCAATATATTTACTTGCCGATAACATCACTAAATCGGCACCTAATTCTAATGGTTTTTGGTTCCAAGCTGTTGCAAATGTATTATCAACACAAGTTAAAATATTATGCTCTTTGGCAAGTGAACAAATAGCATTAATATCAACTAATTCTAATAATGGATTAGTTGGGCTTTCAATCCAAATTAAGCGTGTGTTATCTTTTATTTTTGTTTTAACTTCATCAAGATTATTCAAATCAACATAGTCTATTTGGTGACCGCTATTAATGGTTGAAACTCGTTCAAATAACCGAAAAGTTCCTCCATAAACACCCTTCATTGCAATAATATGTGAATCTTTTGGTAATAAATTTAAAACTAAACTTGAAGCAGCCACACCGGATGCAGTCGCTGTTGCATAGCTTCCACCTTCAATTTCAGCTAATAAGGTTTCATATGCATAACGTGTTGGGTTGCTGCAACGTGAATAACAATATTCACCATGCTCTGTTAAGCTTTGTTGAACGAAAGTACTGGCTGTTGTAATAGCAGGAAAAATAGCATGATTAACAGTATCTTGCTGCTTTCCACCATGAATTAAAATTGTAGCAATATTCTTAGTCATTATCTAAAACCCAATATAGTAAAGTAAAAATGATATCTTTATATTTGTTGCTAAAAGAAATATGCCACAGGGAAATAGAAAATTTTTTCTAAAAATTAGTGCCTTTTTTCAAATTAAGAGAAAATTTTTCTATTCAAGAATAAATAGCCTTTAAATTCATGCTGTTGGTTAAGTTTTGATAAATGAGCTAGCCGTCACAATATCATTATTTTGTTTATTCTTCACAATCAATTACCCAGTAAAAACCACATAAACCACTAAAATAAAACAACAAATGTTCCATGCAAGTTAAATTCTTCATCACGTAATGTAATTATTTGGTAGGTATTTTGTCGTTAATTTAACATACACCTTAGTATTTACGCCTAATTGGCTTCTTCTCATGCTGCATAATAGTCATATAAGAGAAACTTATTCTCTTTCACCTTATTTCTTGCAATGAGCTATATCGCTTAGAAGACAGAAAAAGTCGATGAATAAAAATACAATTAATACGTCAAAGAGTGGCTATCAAGCAATAATATGCTCAAAGGCTATTTATAAGAAAAGTACAGAGACTAAATTTGACTGAGTTGTTTTTAATTTAATCACCCTGACTTTTTTGCTTAAAAAAAACACAGTTAAATATTACAAACTATGAAAAATGAATTGCTATCGTTATTTAAATTATTAGAAAAACGCATAACCACTATATATTTTATAAATTATTCTAATCACACTCTCTTAAAGAATCTCAATTTAGCCTAATACAGAATTTTTCATTAGAAACTCAAACTTGCTCGAACAATATCAGCAATGTATTCCATCTTATATATCTCCATAAAATTACTCTCTAAATGGGTTTATATTTTTAGTGAATAATCATCTTGTATACAAATTATTTATTATGATACAGTCAAAAAATGCCTATGATTCAACTATCAAGTATTGGTACTTCTTATATCCTTTACTGTGGTACGACTCACTAGAGCATAAAAATTTATGGTATTTATTTCCCATAATACAAACAGTGAGAATCAAAAAAAATCGCAATTATTATTAGCAAATTTTAACACTGCCTTTTTCTTTTGTTTTTTTACCTTTAATAAAAGCAGCGTTTAATTTAGTGAAAATCTGAATCAGATAAATTTAACTTAATATACACCCTGTTTTGATATCACCTAAAATTAAATTTACCACAATAAAAACAACTTAATTTTGTAGTAGATACAATATAAGGAAACAACCATGAATAATAACTTTTTAGCGCATGAAGACAGTATGCTTAAGCTACTTGAAAAAGTAGTCAATATCGAATCAGGCTCTTATGACAAAGAAGGTGTAGATAACCACGCTGCTGTCTGGTGTGAAAAATATCGCGAAATGGGGTTCGAAGTCGAAATCATTGAAAATGAATCACTCGGCAATAATTATCGAATTCATCACCCTTCAATAAAGGCTGATATATTAATTTTATTGCATTTAGATACCGTTTTTCCTAAAGGCACCGTTGCTGAACGTCCTTTTAGCATTGAAGGTGATCGAGCTTATGGCCCTGGCGTGATTGATATGAAAGGCAGCCATGTCATGGTATATCAAGTCATGAAGCAACTTTATGACAATCAAGATATTCGCTACAAAAATATTGAAATCCTCCTCAATTGTGATGAAGAAATTGGTTCTATTTCATCTCGCGGTGTCATCGAACAATGTGCATTAGGAAAGCGCTACGCACTTGTGATGGAGCCTGCTCGTGCCAATGGCGCTATAGTGAGCGCTCGCCGCGGTGTTGGAACTTATGTATTAAATATTGAAGGAAAAGCCTCTCATTCAGGTATTGCCCCCGAAGCAGGCATTAGTGCAATTCAGGAATTATCATATAAAATACAAATGTTACACGCACTCTCTGCTCATGATAAAGGCCTATCCGTTAACGTTGGCCTAATTTCTGGTGGAACCTCTGTGAATACTGTAGCTCCGAATGCCAGAGCAGAAATCGATGTCCGTATTTCGTCTGAAGAACAGGGTATTGAGATCGATAAAAAAGTCAGGGAAGTATGTAGTACACCAGTATTAGACGGCATCAAACTCACCTTAACAGGCGGAATTAATCGCCCACCTATGGCTAAAACGGATGAAAGCACCGTTCTTATCAACATCATTAAAGAAGAAGCTGCGCAACTAAACATTGATTTACTTGATGTTTCGACGGGTGGTGGCTCTGATGCCTCTTTTACTGCAGGTGTCGGAACGGCCACTGTAGATGGGTTAGGCCCGATTGGTGGATACCAGCACAGTGATAAAGAATACTTAGAAATACCGTCACTCACAGAACGTGCACAGTTATTTTTCAATGTATTACAACGCATTACACAATAAATAATAATCCAATAGGAAACTCTATGACAACGATGTCAACAAACACAACAACACCACCTAAAAAACGTTCTGAAGGTCTAAACCCTTATGTTCTTTTGTTTTTCATCTTAGTATTGGCAGGTATTGCAACGTGGATCGTTCCTGCGGGGCAATATGCATCAGAAACAAAAGTCATCACCATGGTAAAAGATGGTATAGAAACAAAAGTATCTAGTTCTTATACCATTCCCGGTAGTTATGAGCGCTTACCAGAACAACACGGTATTTTGCCAGGGCAAATTTTCACCTCAATTGCTGATGGTCTAATCAAAGCTGCTCCTATTATCTTTTTGATTATTTTCACTGGAGGTGCTTTACATCTTCTTGAGGAAACTGGGGCCATCAAAAAAGTACTCAATAATATCTCGCGCAGTAAAAGACTTAATGACTTTTTACTAATCAGTATATTCTTTGTCGTTTTTTCTATTTTAGGGACAACAGGGATTGTCGTTAACTCAATTATTGCATTTGTTCCTATCGGTCTTTTAGTCGCTAAATCCGTGGGAATGGACGACAAATTTGGTGCTGCTTTAGTCTATGTTGCGGCTTATTCGGGCTTTAATGCCTCAATCATGGCACCAATGACAGTGGGTTTATCTCAAGGTTTAGCCGACGTCCCATTGTTATCCGGCCTCGGTTTTAGAATGGCTATTTATATTGCATTTGTTATCGCGGGTATTCTATTTTTAACGATTTATACCAAGAAATGCCGTAATAAAGGCATGGTTCGTCCTGAGATTGAAATTAATACCGACGAACACCAAACCTCTAAAATTTCAGCTTTGCATGTCATTACTCTTTCCTATAGCGCATTCTGCTTAGTCGGATTTATTTTCGGTGCTGTTGAGTGGGGCTGGGGAGAAAAAGAGATGATGGCTATGTTTATCATCTTAGGCGTTGGCGTGGGTGTTTTAAACCGCATGTCTCCTAATACCATTGCAACAGGCTTCTTAAAAGGTTGTGCGGGAATGGTAGGTGGCGCGTTTATCGTTGGTATGGCACGTGCTATTGCTATCGTATTATCTGATGGGATGATTTTAGATACCATCGTTAATGCCATTATTTCAATGATGGATGGCTTACCGAAGACCTTATCTGCCCTTTCCATGTTCGCAACCGCGGCAATTATGCACTTCTTTATTTCATCAGGTTCTGGTGAAGCGGCAGTGCTTGTACCTATTTTTACGCCAATGGGCGATTTATTAGAAATCACTCGCCAAACGACAGTGCAAACTGTATTGCTTGGAGAAGGGGTTGTTAACTGTATTAACCCAACCTCTGGAATTTTAATGGCTGTACTTGCAACGGCAAAAATTCCTTATACACAATGGGTGAGATTTATTTGGCCGTTAGTCTTCACATGGATAGCCATTTCTATTGTCGCTCTAATATATGCTGTAATGACAAATTTAGGTCCTATCTAAGACATCAATATTGAATACCCCCCTTCTTTTTAGCACCACTTTTAAGTGGTGCTAAAAGCCATCGACATTTCCAAAACATCATTTGCTACTTTCAAGATATTGAATGACCTCTTCCATAACTGGAAATATTGTCTTTTCAATATCCATAAATAGTGTATCTTTATCGGTAAAATCAGGTTCAACAAGTAAATTGATTGCTAACACACTGTATTGTGGCATTTCAGTTTTATCTAGATTCCAAGGGCTATTTTTCAAACACTGCCAGTATTCTTTTTGTACGGCTGCATTTTGCCCCATTAACCACAGTTCCAAATTTAGCGTGTTATGATTTAGCACGAGTCCAAATCGAAGTTTTCTTGCCGTCAAAAAACTATTAACTAATGGAAAATAGGTATAATCCAAATAGCCTGGGGATACATTTCCACACTTAAATTCTGTATCTGGATTTCTTGCAATATATTGTTTTACTTGCATGATAGTTTTAATCAAATACTCATAAGCAAATTTCAATTCACCACTTTCTAAGTGCTGCCGATAATTAATTAGCCGCTGTTGCAAATTTTCCATTTCATTACTTCCTGTTGATTTAATTTTGAACTATATCAGTGATAGCCGGATTCTACATTAATGACGAATTAAAAACAGACAGAGTAAGGTAGGAATAGTATTATTAGCGCTATTATGCCTTTTATTCTATTTGAGATTGTATTGTGACTTCATTTGCTGACCTAAATGCGCTTTCTGCGGAACAACTCACTAACTTGCAAGAGTTAGGCTACCTAAACATGACGCAGATCCAAGCTGCCGCTCTTCCCCCTATACTTGCCGGAAAAGACGTCCGAGCACAAGCTAAAACGGGCAGCGGCAAAACTGCGGCTTTTGGTCTGGGTTTATTACAACATATTGACGCCAAATTATTTAAAACTCAGTCATTAGTTTTATGTCCAACTCGTGAACTGGCAGATCAAGTCGCCAATGAATTGCGCCGTTTAGCTCGCGCGATCCCTAATATCAAAATTTTGACACTCTGTGGTGGTGTGCCTTTCAGCGTACAACGCGACTCCCTTGCCCATGCAGCACATATCATTGTTGCCACACCGGGGCGTTTACTTGATCATTTAAATCGTGAAACAGTACAACTTGATGCATTGCAAACTTTAGTTTTAGACGAAGCAGACAGAATGCTCGATATGGGCTTTATGCCAGATATTGAGACCATAATTGATTACGCACCAATTAATAGACAAACATTATTGTTTTCAGCCACTTGGCCAGAAGAAATTGCACGAATTAGCCAGCAAATTCAAAATAACCCACAAACCATTGAAATCAATAGTGTTGATGAACTCCCGGCAGTTGAACAACAATTTTATGAAGTCGCTCGTCACGAAAAAATTGAATTATTACAAAAGCTCTTAAGCCGTGAACAGCCCGCTTCTTGTGTCGTTTTCTGTAATACTAAGAAAGATTGCCAAGCCGTTTATGATGCCTTAACAGCCAGCAAACAAAGTGTCTTAGTGCTTCATGGTGACATGGAACAACGTGAGCGTGACCAAACTCTTGTGCGTTTTGCTAACGGAAGTAGCCGTGTGTTAGTGGCTACGGATGTCGCATCCCGTGGATTAGATATTAAAGCCCTCGAAATGGTGATTAACTATGAATTATCATGGGACCCTGAAGTGCATGTTCACCGCATCGGCCGAACTGCACGTGCCGGTGAAAGTGGTTTAGCAATTAGTTTATGTGCGCCAGAAGAAGCCCAACGAGCCAATGCTCTAGAAGAAATGTTAAACATGAAGCTTAATTGGCAAACCGAACCGACAGGTTTACGAGTCACTCCGTTAGAAGCGACAATGATGACCTTATGCCTTGATGGCGGTAAAAAAACCAAAATACGCCCCGGAGATATTTTAGGTGCTTTAACCGGAGAAGTTGGCCTCAATGGTGCCGATATTGGCAAGATTGTGATCCACCCTACCCATGCCTACGTCGCACTCAAACGTGAGGTTGCCGTACAAGCTTGGAAGCATTTACAGCAAGGAAAAATTAAAGGGAAATCCGTTAAGGCTAGATTATTAAAATAATATGTGTGATTCGAGTTTCCTTCTGCACGATGTTAGTACGGAAGGAAACTCAATAATTTTCTTACTTTTCTATGATGTGGCGTTATTCTCTTGCGGTAAGGCAGATTTAGGTAATCCAAAAATCTTATCAAATGCCCAATTAAAAAAGAAAGTATAAATTGGGATAAAAATAATTAAGGCGAAGTCGAGTATTAACGCCTGTAAAAGACTAATTGATAACCACCATGCAATTAAAGGAATTAAAAAAATCACCAACGTTAATTGAAATAATATGGCGTGTACAAACCGGCGCCTAAAGGTTCTAATGCGTGATTTTTGTTTTGATTCCCAATATTCAAATGCGGTATTGAAAATAAAGTTCCAGCTCACTGCAATAGTCGTTATGACTAAAGCTAATGGGCCTGTTGTTTCCGCTGAATTACCGGAAAGAAAAGCCAATGCCAACGCTGAAATTAACCAACCAATAACTTCATAAGCCGTGACAAAAACAATTTTACGTTTAATCCCCTGCATTTTCCCACCTCCAAAAATATCATTATCAACAAGGTGGTAAAATAAATATAATTCAATGATAATAAAAGTTAGCTTCTATCAGTTTTATTGAAAGGTGAATGATGCCATTTAATAGTGACAACCTAACGATTTTTCTTACCGTGTTAGATAAAGGCTCATTTTCTGCGGCGGCTAGGGCATTAAAACGTGTGCCATCCGCGGTCAGTATGGCCGTGGCGAATCTAGAAGCTGAACTTGGATTTGAACTATTTGATAGACACACTAGAGAGCCTAAGCCCACTGAAAAGGCACTTTCATTAGCGCCCTATGCACGGCATATTGTGGCTAATTTATCACAACTCAATACTTTTTCTTTAGAGTTGACCCAAGGTGTCGAAAGTAAATTGACCATTGGTATTGCAGCAGGTATCAATGCCAATTTACTCTTTGATGCTCTTCATATTTTAAGCCAGCGTTATCCTTTACTGCATATTGAACTGATTACCGCACCTCAAGATGATCTTCTACCGTTATTACATGAACAACAAATTCACCTTGCGATTGTCTTTGGCGGTTTAAATGTTAATTCCCAAGAGCAATTTCATTATATTGGCGAAGAATCAATTATTGCCACCATTTCGGCTAAACATCCCTCTTTACAAAATAAAGCATCGCTCTATATCGAAGACCTTGTTGAAAGCCGGCAAATTATTATTGCGAGCCGCCAACGTGAATTGAGTGATATACGCATTCTAGTTTCCAGTAATTATTGGAAAACAGATAGTTTTTCTTTGGCTCTCGGTTTAGTCGAGGGTGGTATGGGATGGGGAAATTTCCCTTTGTCACTAATTAAAGATAAATTGAACGATGGCTCACTAAAACCCCTTGAGTTTAAAAATACCCCAAATGGCTTCAAACTGCCTATTCACGCGGTATGTTTGCAAGGTCATGTGCTTAAACGTGGTGCTCAAGAATGCATTGAATTACTGAAAAATAAGGCAATTTAAACCCTAAGTTATCTATTATTTCTACTTTTAATTCCATAAATAAAATTATTCTTGAATACATTAATTATTTTAAATTATTGACGAAAACGTTTGCTTTTTGTTTTGATGGCTATAAAATGCGTCGGATTTTTTTGGCCTGAAAAAAATAACTGGAGACAATCGTGCCTGACGATAAAAATTATAGCCATGGCCCCGTGCCCATATCAGCGCGGAAAGGCGGACTAGCATTAACCTTTGTGATGCTAGGTTTAACGTTCTTTTCCGCCAGTATGTGGACCGGAGGCGCTCTCGGTACCGGTCTTGATTTTCATGATTTCTTCCTCGCAGTTCTTATCGGTAATCTTCTTCTTGGTATCTACACCGCATTTCTTGGTTTTATTGGTTCTAAAACAGGCTTAACCACTCACCTTCTTGCTCGTTATTCTTTTGGTATTAAAGGCTCATGGCTCCCCTCTTTCCTATTGGGCGGCACACAAGTTGGCTGGTTTGGTGTCGGTGTTGCGATGTTTGCCATTCCTGTTGGTAAAGCAACAGGCTGGGATATCAACTGGTTAATTGGTATTTCCGGGGTCTTAATGACCGTTACTGTGTTTTTTGGTATTTCTGCTCTTACAGTTCTGTCAATCGTTGCTGTTCCTGCCATTGCGATACTCGGTAGTTACTCCGTTTACCTTGCTATCACTGATATGGGTGGAATCAGTGCATTGCAGGCTGTCGTACCCGCAAAACCCATCGATTTTAACCTTGCTTTAGCCATGGTTGTAGGCTCTTTTGTGAGTGCAGGAACATTAACGGCCGATTTTGTGCGTTTCGGGCGAAGACCTAAAATTGCAGTGCTTGTCGCTATTATTGCCTTTTTCCTTGGTAATTCATTGATGTTTATCTTTGGCGCCGCTGGCGCTGCATCATTAGGTATGGCAGATATCTCTGATGTGATGATTGCTCAAGGTTTACTATTACCCGCAATTATAGTTTTAGGCCTAAATATTTGGACAACTAATGATAACGCCCTATACGCGTCAGGCTTGGGGTTTGCCAATATCACCGGCTTATCCAGCAAAACCTTATCCATTGTCAATGGACTGGTAGGAACGTTATGCGCACTGTGGTTATATAATAATTTTGTCGGCTGGCTAACTTTCTTATCAGCGGCTATTCCTCCTATTGGTGGAATTATCATCGCAGACTACCTCATGTACCGTCACCGCTATGAAACCTTTGACCGCAGTAAAATGCGTGATGTCAACATCAGTGCATTAATCGCTGTTGCCGCTGGGGTTATCGCAGGTAACTGGTTACCAGGTATTGTCCCTGTCAATGCAGTGCTGGGTGGTGCATTATGTTACGCTATCCTTAACCCATTATTAAATCGCCGCCATACTACTGATTCGGAGATGACCCGTGCTTAATCATACTATCAAACATATCCATAATATCCGTTTACCCGAGCGTGATGGGCTGTGGCGTATTGATATCGACAACCAAAAAATTCAAGCTATCCTTCCACAACATGAAGGCGAAATATTGCCAAACAGCTTAGACGGTGAAGGTGGTTTGGTGACCGCGCCCTTCGTTGAGCCACACATTCACTTGGATACTACTCAAACCGCTGGGCAACCAAGCTGGAACCAGTCTGGAACACTCTTTGAAGGCATTGAACGTTGGGCGGAGCGCAAAGCGATGCTTACCCACGAGGATGTTAAAAACCGCGCGTGGCAAACCCTTAAATGGCAAATTGCCAATGGTATTCAACATGTTCGCACCCATGTGGATGTGTCAGACCCAACATTAACCGCACTGAAAGCGATGTTAGAAGTAAAACAAGAAATCGCGCCTTGGGTTGATGTGCAAATTGTTGCTTTTCCACAAGAAGGTATTTTGTCTTATCCAAATGGCGAAGCCTTGTTAGAAGAAGCACTACGCCTTGGAGCCGACGTCGTTGGTGCTATTCCACATTTCGAATTTACTCGTGAGTATGGTGTAGAATCACTCCATAAAACGTTCGCTTTAGCACAAAAATATGACCGTTTGATTGATGTCCACTGTGATGAAATCGATGATGAGCAATCCCGTTTTGTGGAAACTGTCGCAGCGCTAGCACATGCACAGGGGATGGGTTCTCGCGTCACGGCAAGCCATACTACTGCGATGCATTCATACAATGGCGCTTATACTTCCCGTTTATTTCGTCTGCTAAAAATGTCTGGGATTAACTTTGTGGCTAACCCGCTAGTGAATATTCACTTACAAGGCCGCTTTGATACTTATCCAAAACGCCGTGGGATTACGCGAGTGAAAGAGATGCTAGCCGCAGATATTAATGTCTGCTTCGGCCACGATGATGTTTTTGACCCTTGGTACCCACTTGGTACAGCTAATATGCTGCAAGTCCTGCATATGGGGTTACATGTTTGCCAATTAATGGGTTACCAGCAAATCAATGATGGGCTGAAACTGATTAGTGAGTACAGCGCACGTACGTTGAACTTGCAAGATTATGGCGTTAGTGAAGGAAAACGCGCTAGTTTATTGATTTTACCTGCAGAAAATGGCTTCGATGCCGTGCGCCGTCAAGTTCCTGTACGTTATTCGGTTCGTGATGGTCAGGTGATTGCCAATACCCAACCTGCGGTAACCCAAATTCATTTAGAACAAACGGAAACAATCCGTTATGGATATACTCCAAAAATCTAACCATTAATTTTTTATTCCAAAATGGCTCTCTACAACAGTAGGTGAGCCAATTGTCTTATAGCTCATCATTAATTTAAATAAAACCAGCCCGAAGAACTAATCTTAATCGGATAAAAAGCAACTAATAACGTAATTCTTACACAAAATTCATTCCTATATACTAGACTTAATCCAATACTTATTGCAGAGCTTGAAAGCTTTGGTGAGCAAATAAACGTCTTATAAGAACTCCTTTTTTGGTTATAAGTGCCATTTCTAAGTATTAAGCGCAATTTTTATTGAAATTCAATGCGAACGTTTTATATTTTTTAGAGAGTTATCTGAAACTGGATTTGAGCTTTATTTATAGCAACAATAACGCTAATACACTGACTGTCATGCAGCGGTGGCCAATATTCCTGTTTTGCTGTACCGCGAATACGTCACAAATAAAGTTCTCTGAATCCCACTTTGAAAAAAATTGGAGATCAGATGAGTACTGAACAAGTCGTTAACCAAAAAAATACTATCGATTCTTGGCAACGCATTGCTGCTGAATTATTAAGTGAAGCTGGTATTAAAATTAATGGCTCCCGCCCTTTCGATATTCAAGTTCACAACCACCAATTCTTTAAACGAGTGCTACAACAAGGCTCATTAGGATTAGGTGAAAGCTATATGGATGGTTGGTGGGATTGCGAACGTTTAGACATATTTTTCCAACATGTATTACGCCATAAGCTCGATAAAAAAATACCTCATAATTTCAGTGATACATTGAAAATTGCTGTCGCACGCGTTCGCAATTTACAAACCCTAAAACGTGCTCGCATTGTTGGAGAAGAACATTACGACCTCGGGAATGACTTATTTTCCCTGATGCTCGACCCTTATATGCAATATTCTTGCGGCTACTGGAAAGGTTTAGAAACGGTTCCTGAAAACCTCCCTCTTGCTCAAGAACAAAAATTAAATTTAATCTGCGAAAAACTGCAATTAAAACCAGGTATACGATTACTGGATATCGGCTGTGGATGGGGCGGGCTAGCTGCCTATGCAGCAAAAAACTATGGAGTTTCTGTCACGGGTGTCACTATTTCCGCTGAGCAACAAAAATATGCTCAAGCTCGCTGTGCAGGCTTAGATGTCGATATTAAATTAGACGATTATCGGAATCTCAACGACCAATTTGACCGTATTGTCTCTGTAGGCATGTTTGAGCATGTCGGGCCTAAAAACTATGCGACTTACTTTGATGTTATTCAACGCAATTTAAAAACTAATGGTTTGTTTTTACTTCACACCATTGGCTCTAATCAAAATAAAGTCAATGTCGACCCATGGACTAACAAGTATATTTTTCCAAATGGCTGTCTACCTTCTGTACAAAATATTGGCGAAACCAGCGAAGGCAAACTGGTCATGGAGGATTGGCATAATTTTGGTGCAGATTATGACCATACACTTATGGCGTGGTATTCCCGTTTTCAAGCGGCTTGGCCAGAGCTGGAACATAATTATACGCCTCGCTTCAAACGCATGTTTTCTTATTATTTAAATGCTTGTGCAGGTGCATTTAGAGCGAGAGATATTCAATTATGGCAAATACTTTGGAGCCCACAAGGTGTGACCGGGGGCCTACGGGTTGCTCGCTAAGCTTTTGTCCTGAATATATATCTTTGTTAACCTTACGGGCTAGTTAAAGAGTCAATGTATTTTATTCAACCATTGATCAATAGCCCGTAAGCCTTGCTGGATATCATCCTTCAATTGGGTATCCGCCATTGGCTGCTGTTCTAATAATACGCAGCTTTGTACTGCATTTTGCATTCCCAAACTGGCACAACTGCTTTTTAACTGGTGAGCAAGGCGCTTTATTTGTTCTGCGTTACTTTCTGCTCGTGCAATGTCAATTTGATCGAGCAAAGGCAAGGAATGTTGTTTAAAAATACTCACCCATTCGCGAATTTTCTGGAATCCCATTAATTCGGCATCACTGGCAAGCTGTTGTAAATTTATAACTTCTCCCTGAACACCAGAATCAGACAATGTATATTCACCACCTGAAATATATTTAACAATTAATTGATTTAACATATCTCTTGGTACCGGTTTTTGAATGATACCGCGAAAAACTTGGCTGGTTCGTTGGCGCAATGTTTCATCAATCACATGAGCACTAAAACCAATCAAAATCAATGTAGGGTAAGTTTTCGCTATTTGTTTAGCCAAGGTGATACCATCGATGTCAGGTAAGCCAAAATCCACCAATGCCGCCGTAAATTGTTGACCAGTTTGTAGAGTCGCCAAAGCCTCAGCAGCAGAGCCAACAATGGTTACCTGAGCCCCACTGCGGGTTAACATTTCTCCACTGATTTTTTGAGTCAATGGGTTGTCTTCTATGAGTAATAAATTCACACCTCGCATGTCTAATGGCAGCTCAGCCGATTTACCCACTGGATGAGAGGTGATACATAGCGGCAATGTTAAACGAAAGCAGCTCCCGCTCCCCAACTGGCTACTAACCGTCAATTCACCTCCCATCGCTTGCGCTAGACTTGCACTAATTGTCAGCCCAAGTCCTGTACCACCCCGCTGGCTATCTACTTGCACAAATGGCTTAAAAATATCAGTAAATCGCGAGCTATCAATGCCACACCCTGTGTCTTCCACTTCAATAAACCAATATTTACCATAACGGCAACTACGCAAAGTGATTTGCCCCTTTTGAGTAAAGCGCAATGCATTACTGAGTAAATTCGTGATAATTTGTCGGATCCGTAGCGGGTCCCCTTGTAAAGCAATCGGCAAATCATCCGCAATATCTGCAACTAACTGAATAGCACTATTTTTATTACTGGCATTCATTAAATACAAAGTACTTTCTAATAACGGCTTGGGCTCAAAAGGCTCATCATTGATGGAAACATTTTGTCCCCCTGCTTCAATTGCGGAGTAGTCCAAAATGTCATTCAAAATTGCTAATAAAGATTCACCTGAGTCAGTAATCGCATATAAATCATCATGATATTGGCTAAGTGCTTTATTTTCTAATAACAATTGCGCTGTCCCCAAAATCCCATAAAGAGGAGTGCGAATTTCATGGCTCATTGCCGCTAAAAATGCCGATTTAGCCTGATTGGCTTGTTCTGCTTCAGAACGAGCTTTGCGGTGCTCAACAACCATCACGCGCAATTCTGCCGTCCTCGCTTTGACTTCGTCTGCTAGCTGTTCACGCTGATTATTTAAGGCATGAACACTTTCACGAAATGCATCCATTAAACGGCCAATCGTATCAAGCTCTTTCACCCCTGCAGTTTCAGGAAATGCAGAGTCAATATCGCCCTCTAATAAGCGTTGAAGGGCTTGGGTTTGCTGTGCCAGCGGCTTTGTCACTAAACGATAAACCACTCGCCAAAGGATCAAGATAAGTGAGAGCAATGAGACAATACTCAATGCTAACAACCAATTCTGCCCTCGTTCACTGGCTTGTTTAAGTTGTCCCAATGCGGTTTGGTTACGAAGCTCAATGATGTCAACTAATTGCGCTACTTCACTACTAAAACGTGCAAATTGGTCAATATTATTTTGTGATAAAATCTGTAAACGTGTTGTGATGTCGTTATCTTGCCGGTACAACGCGATTAACTCGGTATAGCGCTTCACGCTATTTAACGCGTTTTCTACTTGGCCTCGCACTGCGGGGTCTTCAATATATTTTTGCCGACGTTGTAAGATTTTAACTGCAGAATTCAACTGTTTTTCTAATTCTGCCATATTGCGGTGGGGCTGGTTTGAACCTAAATTAAGTACCATTTGCTGTACACGCATCGCGCTTAATCGAAGCTCATTCATTTGGCTGGCATATTCAAGGTCAATATCAATTAGTTGATCAAGGGCTTGTTGTGCTTGTTCCCCTTGTTTCCTTTCAATAAGGTCGTAAATACTGACTTGAGTTGCTCCCGCTGAGGTGGCGGCATTGTTTGCCTGACCATGTGCCTTTTGGGCGATATCTCCCGCCGCCGCAATGATATGCTGCCTTAATTGTTGTTGCTCTGCGCGCAGTTTTAACCGCTGCCCAACTAATTCACCCTGTTGGCTTAATGACTGAGCAATTTCTTTTTCTTGTTGTTCAATATTTTGTGTATTAAAGCCTTGTTCTCTTAATATTTTCAGTAAATTAGTGATTTTAAGGCTTTGTGCCGTTAACATTCGTCCTTGTGCTAACCAAATACTTTCGCTATCTGCATTTGTGAGATTTTGTGCAGAAAATAGCTCCCAAGCACTCGCTTCACTCAGTTGCCTTGCCATATTCATGGTTGGGATTAGAGCTTCCGTATTGGCCTGTTCAACTTGGCTAACAAAACGTAAGTTGTACCACCCCACAAGGGTGCTAATAAAGGTCAATGCAGCCATCAGTGCAAAGCCCATCCATAGTCGTCTAGTTAGTGATAAATTCACGGTTTCGTTAGCCTAAAAATTAAAATGGTTGAGTTAGCAGCAAGAATGCATTTAGGATAAAGGTTTCTGGTTTGTGAGGCTATCATGCGTGTATTGATTTTACTACTGTTCACATTTCACTCGTTGTTGAGCCTAGCAACGGCGCACAATAGTTCACTAATTCAGTGGAGCGATACACTGCATTTTGACCGGCAACCACATGATCCCGTTACTGCCACAAAAGCATGGAAGTTGTGTGCGCTTTATCCTAGCCTAAAAGATTCTTATTGGTTATCAATTAATTACGGAATGCAAAAAGCGGCAAAGCACTATGGCGTTAACCTAAACGTATTAGAAGCCGGTGGATATAACCAACTAGCAACCCAACAAAAGCAAATTACGCAGTGCCAACAATGGGGAGCAGATGCCATCTTACTGGGAAGTAGCACCACAACTTTTCCAAACCTTAGCCAACTGGTAGAAAATACGCCTGTCATTGAAGTCATCAATGCGACACACGATAAAACAATTAAAACCCGCGTTGGTGTACCTTGGTTTCAAATGGGTTATCAACCGGGGCGCTATTTAGTCCAATGGAGTCAAGGTAAGCCATTGAAAGTTTTACTTATGCCTGGCCCATTAAATGCCGGAGGCAGCCATGAAATGGAGCAAGGATTCCGAGAAGCTATTGCAGGTAGCCAAGTACAAATTGTGGATGTGGCGCAAGGGGATAACGACCTTGAGGTTCAACGCAATCTATTACATGAAATGTTAGAGCGTAACCCTGATGTCGATGTCGTCGTTGGCACTGCTATTGCTGCTGAGGCCGCAATGGGTGAAGGCCGAAACTTAACGAACCCATTGAATATTGTCTCTTTTTACCTTTCTCACCAAGTCTACCGCGGGTTAAAAAGAGGCCGAATTATTATGGCTGCCAGCGACCAAATGGTTTGGCAAGGTGAGCTAGTGATTGAACAAGCCATCAAAGTACTACAAAAGCAGCCGGTTCCAAACAATATAAGCCCGCCGATTTTAGTGCTTACCCAACAAAACGCAGATAGTGAACACTTACGCAACTCATTATCTCCAGGAGGCTTTAGGCCCGTATATCAATATACATCAGCAGCTAAAAAATAGCCTTCACCATGCTGAGTCACTAATAAATCCGCTTTGATTTTATGGCGTAAACGGCGAATAAGTACATCTATGGTACGTAAATCAGGGTTATCAACTCGTCGGGCAGATAACATACGTAAAAGACGTTCTCGGCTTAAAATCTCCCGTGGGTTCGTCACAAAAGCCACTAGCATTTCATATTCAGCCCGTGTTAGTTTGATAGCCTGATGCTCAAATTCGAGCGTATGCATCGAAACATTTAGGCAATAGCCAGCAAACTGATAACAATTATCTTGAGAAACAACTTGGGCTTGCGAAGGCTTAGCAAGGTCAATTCGCCAAAGTAAATTTTTAACGCGAACGACTAATTCCCTAAGTTCCAAGGGCTTAGTAACATAGTCATCGGCTCCCATTTCTAAACCCACAATACGGTCAATTTGGTCACAGCGGCCTGTGACTAAAATAATTCCTACCGTGAAACGCTCACGTAGTGCCCTTGTTAACATTAACCCGTTTTCATCTGGTAAATTAATATCCAACAGAATCAAGTCAACGGCTTGCTGGTCCATAATTTCGCGTAGCCCCGCGCCATTCCCCGTTACAGAAACACGATACCCTTCTTGCTCAAAGTAAGCCTGTAAGCGAGCCTGAGTAACGGGTTCATCTTCAACAACCACAATATGATGTGATGTCATTGATATACTCTCTTCTGTTCATATCTGTTCATATTTGCTTATATCTTGCCGTAAGCTGTTCATTCTGACTAGTACCGCTATTCATATTAACTCAATAAGATCGCCTGTATTAAACCATATAATTACAGGGGCTATTATGCGGAAACTCTGGAGAGCGTTGCGAAAACCAAGTGCTCGTTGGTCAATGCTAACGTTAATCGTTGTCGGGATTGCAGTGGGTGTTGCGTTAATCGTTGTTCCCCATGTTGGGATGAAAGTGACTAGCACCACCGAGTTTTGTGTCAGTTGCCATAGCATGGAACCCGTTTACGAAGAATATAAGCAATCTGTACATTTCCAAAATGCATCTGGCGTACGCGCAGAATGCCATGACTGCCATATTCCCTCCGACCTTCCAGGCATGATTAAACGGAAACTCGAAGCAAGCAATGATATTTATCAAACATTTATTGCTCACTCGATAGATACCCCAGAAAAATTTGAAGCCAAACGTGCCGAACTTGCGGAACGCGAGTGGGCCCGCATGAAAGAAAATAATTCTGCTACTTGCCGCTCTTGCCATGATTATGACTCAATGGATCACGCTAAACAAAATCCAGAAGCAGCTCGCCAGATGCAAATCGCTGCGAAAGAGAATCAATCCTGCATTGACTGCCACAAAGGAATTGCCCACCAATTACCTGATATGAGCAGCGGTTTTCGTAAACAATTCGATGAGCTGCGCGCTAAGGCAAATAGTGATTCAGATATTCTGTATTCACTTGATATTAAACCTATTTATGCAAATAAAGGGGATAAAGACCCTGCTGGCTCGTTACTTCCTGCCTCAGAGGTGAAAGTCCTAAAACGTGATGGCGATTGGCTACAAGTTGAAATCACAGGGTGGACAGAAACCGATGGTCGCCAACGAGTTCTATCTGAATTCCCCGGCAAGCGAATTTTCGTAGCTTCGATACGTGGTGATGTTCAAGAAAATGTGAAAAATTTAGAAAGCACCGTCGTCGCTGCAACAGATACGTCATGGAGCAAACTGCAAGCGACTGCATGGATGCAGCAAGGTGATATGGTCAATGATATCAAACCGATATGGGCTTATGCAGACTCTTTATATAACGGTTCTTGTAATCAATGCCATGGCGCGCCAGATATTGCTCACTTTGATGCTAACGGTTGGATAGGCACATTAAACGGTATGATTGGCTTTACCAGTTTAGATAAGCGAGAAGAGCGTACCTTATTGAAATACTTACAAATGAATGCATCTGATACCGCAGGATCTTCACACGGTGATAACGGAGTACAGAATGAAAAATAATCCAACTTTTCAAGCTTCTCGTCGACACTTTTTGTTCCAGCTTGGCGGGCTCACTGTTGCGGGTATGTTAGGCCCTTCCCTATTAACACCACGTAAGGCTAACGCTGCAACAGCTGGAGAACAAACTGCGGTGGTACAAGAAGGCATTCTAACTGGGTCACACTGGGGCGCAATTCGCGCTACCGTAGTTGATGGCCGTTTTATCGAAGCAAAACCCTTTGAACACGATAAATTTCCATCAAAAATGATTGCAGGATTGCCTGACCATGTGCATGGCACTGCCCGTATCCGTTACCCAATGGTGCGTGTTGATTGGCTACGTAAACGTCATTTAAGTGACACCTCACAACGAGGTGATAACCGCTTCGTACGTGTTTCTTGGGATGAGGCCCTTGATTTGTTCTATCAAGAATTAGAACGTATTCAAACAACTTATGGACCAAGTGGATTACTTACTGCAAATGGCTGGCAATCGACAGGGATGCTCCACAATGCATCAGGTATGTTAGCCCGCGCCATTGCGCTGCACGGTAATAGTGTCAGTACTGGCGGAGACTACTCAACGGGTGCTGCACAAGTGATTTTACCTCGAGTTGTCGGGTCAATGGAGGTTTATGAACAACAAACCTCTTGGCCGCTAGTCCTTAAAAATAGTAAAACCATCGTATTATGGGGCTCTGACCTGATTAAAAACCAACAAGCTAACTGGTGGTGTCCTGATCATGACGTTTATGAATATTATGAACAACTGAAAGAAAAAGCCGCTAATGGCGAGATAAAAGTCATCAGTATCGATCCAATAATCACCTCAACTCATGATTACCTTGGGCGTACCAATGTTCAGCATATTGCGATTAACCCGCAAGCGGATGTCCCACTGCAATTAGCCATCGCCCACACACTTTACAGTGAAGACTTACATGATAAAACTTTCTTAAAAGAATATTGTGTTGGTTTCGAGCAATTTGTTCCCTACTTAATGGGAAAAATAGATGGACAACCCAAAGATGCACAATGGGCGGCTGAAATCTGTGGCATTGATGCCGACACAATCCGCGCTTTAGCCCGCCAAATGGCAGCAGATAGAACCCAAATCATCGCAGGTTGGTGTGTTCAACGTATGCAACATGGTGAACAATGGTCTTGGATGATTGTCGTTTTGGCTGCGATGTTAGGTCAGATTGGCTTACCGGGTGGAGGATTTGGTTTCGGTTGGCACTATAATGGAGCAGGAACCCCAAGCCGCCAGGGAATTATTTTAAGTGGTTTTTCCGGCTCAACCAAAGTGCCACCTATTCATGATAACAATGACTACAAAGGCTACAGCAGCACCATCCCTATTGCTCGTTTTATTGATGCTATTTTAGAACCCGGAAAAACAATCAACTGGAACGGTAAAGCAGTTAAATTACCTCCACTAAAAATGTGTGTATTTGCCGGAACCAACCCATTCCACCGCCACCAACAAATTAACCGTATTATTGAAGGTTGGCGCAAACTAGAAACGGTTGTCTCTATTGATAATCAATGGACATCCACCTGTCGTTTTGCCGATATCGTATTACCGGCAACCACACAATTTGAACGAAATGACCTTGACCAATACGGTAACCATTCAAATCGTGGAATTATTGCGATGAAACAACTCGTTGAACCGCAGTTTGAGTCACGTAATGACTTCGATATATTACGCGACCTATGCCGCCGTTTTGGTCGTGAAGAAGCCTTTACTGAAGGTTTGGACGAAATGGGTTGGCTAAAACGCATTTGGCAAGAAGGCAGCCAACAAGGAAAAGGCCGTGGTATTCATTTACCCTCCTTCGATACGTTCTGGGAAAAAGAAGGCTATGTGGAATTTGAACATCCACAAATGTTTGTTCGTCATCAAGCATTTAGGGAAGATCCCGACTTAGAACCTTTAGGAACACCGAGTGGTTTAATTGAAATTTACTCAAAAACTATTGCTGATATGCAATATGATGATTGCCAAGGTCACCCAATGTGGTTCGAAAAAGCAGAACGCTCTCATGGTGGTCCAGGTTCAAAAAAATGGCCACTACATTTGCAATCCGCACATCCCGATTTTCGTTTACACTCACAATTGTGCGAGTCCCCTGTATTACGTCAATATTATTCTGTGAGTGGCAAAGAGCCGGTCTTTATTAGCCCTCAAGATGCGAAAGCTAGAGGCATACAAAATGGTGATATTGTTCGTGTTTTCAACGACCGCGGGCAAGTGTTAGCAGGAGCCGTAGTTTCTGACTTATATACAGAAGGCGTTGCTCGTATCCATGAAGGAGCTTGGTATGACCCGACTAAGGGTGGAGAAATCAATTCCCTGTGCAAATACGGAAACCCAAACGTATTAACGCTTGATATTGGAACCTCTCAATTAGCGCAGGCCACCAGCGCACATACAACCTTAGTGGAGATAGAAAAATACACAGGACAAGTGGATAACGTCAATGCATTCGATGGGCCAATTGAAATGGTTGCTCAATGTGAATATGTTCCTGCATCACAGGTGAACAAATGACAAAACAAATCACTTTGTCGCCAGAACAAATAGCATGTGTTTATGCATGGCTAGCACAATTGTTCTCACGTGAATTAGATAATGCAACGTTAGCACAGATTCAATCTAGCGAAATGATGAATTGGTTTACGACTATCGAGCAGGAACCTGTTTTAACTTCGCTAATTCAAGAGGTTAAAACAAAAATCAAAGCGCTAATGATGCGAAATGATGCTCAGCTCGAATTAGCCGCAGATTTTTGTAGTTTATTCTTAATGTCAGATAAACAATCAGCCTTACCTTACGCCTCAGTTTATCCAAACAGTGAACATGGTAATGAACAGATTAAGTACCTATTAGCCGAGGCAGGAATGGAAACCAGTGAGGCATTTAACGAGCCTTCTGACCATATTTCAATTTTTTTGGAGCTATTAAGTCACTTACATTTTTCATTAAATGAAGCCCATTTGGACCAAGAAAAAGTGAAACAGTTACGCCTAAAAACTTTATCACTTTTACTGCAATGGCTACCGGTATTTAGCCAAAATTGCCAACGATATGATGAGTTTGGTTTTTATGCCGCTTTGAGTCAACTGTCGTTAGCGCTAGTTCAATGGGATAAGCAAACCTAGTAGATGCCATTTAAATAATTTATATATTATTCAACTATTATTAAATAAAGGGATATTGATAAATAATATCCCTTTTAAATCTGAGTCATAACACCTGAGTTACTGTAAAGAAATAAGTTTTTCACGGCTCAGCCCAGTGCTTTTCATTATTATCTCGATACTAACTCCTTGTTCCAAAAGATTCCGTGCCGTTGTTATATTTGCCTCTTCTTTGCCTTTTTGAAATCCTTCCTGCAGCCCTTCTTGCCGTCCTTCTTGTCGTCCTTTATCTTGCAATCGTTGCGCAATATTCATGATTGTCTCCTTATGCTTTTCTGTTTGTTCCCCTAAAACTTGAATAACTTGTTCAAAATTATGCGAGTCTAAGGCAATAAACAAATAATTGAGGATAGTTATGATGTCGTTGTCACTATGCAAAAAAATCCTTGGTTTTATTAAGAGGGTGTCAGACCGGGTTGTACCACGCTATAAATTTGTTTTTTCAATTCCCCTTGCTTAGCCAACTGGTAAACATGTGAAGCAACATCCGCGCGCATCACTAAACCATGAACTTCAACCTCTTGTTGAAGAACTGCTTTTCCCGTTGGTTCACCATGTAATAACCCACCAGGGCGAACAATCACATAATCTAACGAGCTAGTTTGTAGCCATGATTCCGCAAGGGATTTTTCTCTCACTGCCTGACCAAACGCAGCGCGTGACCGAGCAGATAAATAAGGCCATGAATCTCCACAACCTAATGACGTAACTAACACCATGCGAGATATACCCGCTTGCTCGGCACAATCAATCACCGTACGGTGAGCTAAATAATCTTGCGTACCTCCCATGGTTGAAATAACTGTGGCATTTGTTCCTGCGGCATGGCAAGCAGCTTTAACCACCTCGCTATCACAAGCATCGCCGATGAAAACTTGCACCCCTACAGCCTCTAACGCTGCTGCAGATTGCCTATTACGTACAACTGCGATGACAGGATGTTTCTCTGCTATTGCCAACTGAGCAATCTGATGGCCAACACCTTTTCCACCAGCGCCAAAAATTAACCATGGTGCCATTACTTTATCCCTTAGCATTTTGAGTAAATATTAATCTAATAGTGATCGGTAAAAGCTAAATTACCACACCATTAATGATAATGCGCCTTATTTTCATTTACTATTTTAATTTATTTAGCCCGCCATTAACTAGCACCGATGATGAAACAGTAAACAACACTAACTTTAATGTTTTTTATGTAACTCTTTTAATCAAACACATTAAAATGTGACTAGTTTAACTTTTTTATTAAAAAATAATTATCATAAAAATTGATAAACCAACAAATTAATTACAAAAATAAATCGTAATATCAACAACTAACAATAAATAAAATACCACTATCCCATTGATACCCATAATTATTTTAATGTTAATGCGAAGAATTATCATTTGCATTTATATTATTATTTGATTTAATAACTCTCGTCATATATATGCGAAATAATAATTTCTTAATCAATAGTATCGTTAATATCTTTAATAAAAATGGAGTATTTCGATGAAAAAGTTAAATATTATCGCTCTAGCACTCGCAACCTGCACAATGACTTTTGGTGCTTCTGCAGCAATAGGTTCTGGCCAAAGCCAACCTTTCGATCCCAATGAGCCTTCCATTCGTGTTGGAGCGACAGAAGGAACCGGTGGTGGACATGGTGGTGCTGCGGGTGATCCTGGTATTGGTGTGCAATCTGTTTACGGTGGAAAAATCATTTCATTCTCTGGGTTAACAAAAATGGCGCCAAAAAAACCAGGGAATGAAGCACATGTGATCTCTATGCCTAATAGCTCTGGTTCACATGACAAAATGGGCGTATTTAACTTTGCAAAAGTAGCAGATGCAGAAGTCTATTTCGGCGAATGGTCATCAACCGGACAAGCTAGTGACACAACACACACGGCTTACTACTCTGGTAAAGATGTCACCACCAATATGCCAACAGCGGGCACTGCGGAATACTCTGTTAAAGGGATAAGCCAATATAATGGAGGTGCCCTAGCCGCAGGTACTCTGACAGCCAACTTTGGAACTAAATCCTTAGCAGGGAATATTGGTGCAACCAATATTAATGCCACCATAAATAACAATGCCACTTTCGCCGGAGCGGCCACTCTTAATGGTGAATCAGGCTCAACAAATGGGCACTTCTTTGGCGACCAAGCTAAACATATTGCAGGGGTAACTGAATTTAGCGACCACAGCAAAGACATGGCCTTTGGTGGAAGCCGTGGGAATATCTCCCAGTAATCCGTAAATTAACCTCAGTGGCCAACTATAAAACGTGACAGGTAGTTGGCCACAGCCTTTTATTACCGAAGCTAATCCTATGCGATATCTGCTATTACCCCCTGCCATCATGATGCTTATGGTTGCGTTCTCTGCATTTCCAGCTAGCTTGGATACTGACCGAGAACAGTTGTTATGGCAAAAAGATAAACAAAATTATCGTGATAAAAGTGCAGTTGTCCCCAATAAAGACCAATTGCTACTCCCAGATGACCTATCAATAAAACTAAATGGGGAAAACTATACCCTAAAAAATAACGCTCAAGACTTAGGACAGGCAATTTATCTGGCAATCAACCATCGGCAATTTCAAGACGTACAACGCTTATTGCCTCGCTACCAGCAGCTAACTGATGCGGACCCATTGCTTATTTTATTTGCAAAAGCAGAAACCGCTAAAGCGCAAAACCATTACCCTGAAGCAATTTCTCACTACCAACAAATACTGGCACTGTCACCAAAGTTTCTTCGCATTAAGTTGGAACTTGCCCGAGCTTATTTTGAAGATAATCAAAATAAGGAGTCTTTGGCTTTATTCCAAAATTTAATCAACGATGAAACACTCGCATTACCTGCCAGTGTAAAGCAAACCATTCAACAATTTATTGATGCTATAGAAAACCGCACTGCTTGGACAGGAAGCCTCTCTTTTGGCTATAAATACAACAGTAATATCAACCAAGTTCCTGATAAAAATAAAGTTTGGGAAACTCCGGGTGGAACCTGGAAAATGGCTAACCCTAAGTCATCGCCAGGGCTCACCTATGATGCAAGCCTAAGTAAAATTATTCCTATCTCGAACAACCATTCCCTGCAAATCAAGGGAACATCTTATGGCGACCGCTATCCTCACTATGCTGAATTCAGTGAAAACACTTCTTCTTTAGCAACTTTATATCGTTTTAATGATGCAAATACGACTATCGCCTTTGGCCCATTAATTGAATTAAAAACGGTTAATGAAAAGCGCCGCTATTTAGGTATGGGCGGTAAAATTGAAGCTGACTACCAATTTACACCTCGGGTTATCCTCAGTACCTCCGCTGACTATCAACAACTTCATTACCAAAAACCGTATGACAGTGCTGATGGCAATCGAAGTAGCCTACATCTAACGGGTGTCTATGGTATTACCCCAGATACTTCCCTCTTTTTAGGGGCTGATGCGACTCGTCTCACGACTGAAGTTCGTAGTGATGATTATGACCAGCTAGGCATCCGAGGCGGCTTGTATACCGTACTCACGCCCGATATTCATTTACTGGCACTCGCAACTTATCGAGAAAGCCAATTCAAGGCCTTCAACCAAATGTTGAATGTAAAACGCCATGATAAAGAAGCCATGTATTTTGCGCGACTCAGTTTTCCAAATTATTCATTGCTCACATTCACGCCTTATACCAGTTACCGCTTTCGTGACAATCGCAGTTCCGCGGATGGAATTTACTCCTACCACCAGCACGAAATTTCTATTGGGTTAGAAACCCGCTTTTAAGCGTTATGGCACAGAGAAAA
Organism: Providencia sp. PROV156; assembly: GCF_028480905.1. Lineage (NCBI taxonomy): Bacteria > Pseudomonadati > Pseudomonadota > Gammaproteobacteria > Enterobacterales > Morganellaceae > Providencia > Providencia sp. PROV156. The sequence continues at coordinate 91,255 of NZ_JAMPPE010000001.1, forward strand.
CACTATGTATAAATACAAATTAACACCTATTACTACTGCAATTATTACTGCTCTTTTGATTCCAATAACCGCTTTAGGGGAAAAAGAAGAACACCTCGGCACCATTACCGTTCAAGATTCAGCAAAAACCATCAAAGAACGAGATCAACAAGGTTACGACGACCAATATGATGCCAAAGGTTCTAAAATTTATTTAGGAAAAGACCTTGTTGAACGTTATAAAGGCACCAGTACTGCAGATGTGCTAAATAGTGCAGTTGGTGTCTATAGCGGTGATGCAAGAAACAGTGGTGCGTTAGACCCAAATATTCGAGGGATCCAAGGGCAAGAGCGTGTTCCTGTCACGGTTGACGGCACAGAACAATCACTCACCGTTTATCGGGGTTACAATGGTGCAAATAACCGTAACTATGTGGACCCAAACCTCATTAGTAGCATTGAGATTGAAAAAAGTGGTTCTCTCGCTGGCGATATAAAAACCTCTGTCGGTGGAGGGATAGCCATCAGAACCATAGGGATAGATGATGTTGTTGCACCGGATGAAAAGTTTGGTGTCAGCTTAAAATTGGAAACCAGCAGTAATTCAACTCGTGAACGTATTCCCCACTATGGTTATGGCGAAGATTACCGAGATCACCCTGAGATTTATAAAAATAAGAACTCTGTCCTTTCCGACCCCGTTGTTAACATCACACCGAAATCCCGTGGAAATGCTCAATTTTTCAATTTTAAAGATAACGGAGGAAGGATCGCGGTTGGGACCCGACAAGAAAAATTTGATTTAATGGCCGCCTATGCTTATCGCCGGCAAGGTAACTACTTTGCAGGGAAAAATGGCGCTCACCGTTATAAAGAATCTGTTCAATTAAATGAACAACAAACAATACAGCAACAACTTGGCCCAGACCCTTATTTACCTTTTGCCGCGAATGTATTTCGCCCCGGAAAAGAAGTGACTAATACCTCTAATGAGCTGGAATCCTATTTAGTCAAAACCAATTTATATCTCACTGAAAACCAAACATTACACCTTGGCTTTCGCCGGAGTGAAAGTACCTATGGTGAAATTATGCCTTCACGTTTAGGATTTGCTGAGCTGGAAGGAAAACAAGTATTACCACAATGGCCATTAGCTCACTTTACAGTTAATGCCTATAATGCGGAATACAAATGGAAACCTGAAGATAATCAATGGATTGATCTAAATGCAAATGTGTGGATGACGCATTCGGTAGGAGATACCAACACCTCTGGTGGTTACCCACGAGAGCCTAAAGAACGTGATTGGGGGTTTGAATATGGTTATGGTGATGGAAGAGATCCTAACATTGATGGAACTTTAATTAATACCGCAGCAACCAATTCTGAAAATGACCGTATTGGATTTAATTTACGCAATACCATGGCGCTCACGCCCGATCTTGATTTAACCATTCGCGGCTCAATGCTCAAAGAAAAATTAGACTCTAACGATGTACCACCATCGCAAACGGCTAGCCCGTTTATTGCCCTTCCACGTAAAGGACATCGGCAAGAAACCAGTATTGCCTTTAACTTTAACTATCGTCCAACGAGTTGGCTGGAATTGGATGCTGGCGCAAAATATATTGATGGCTGGACAGAGGATGATTACTTAAAAGAGCAAATGCGCAATCGAACCAAAGGTTTTCAAAACCCTGATGAACGACTTGCAAAACAGATCAATTACAACCGAATTTTAACTCAAGAAGAATATAATAAGGCTGTTGCCAATGGTTACCAACCCTTCAATGGTGCCTATCAAAACAAACAAATCTTACTCAAAACAATAGGACTTGATGATACGAACTATACCGTTTTCATCACCAAGAGAAAAAACTCTCAGCACCCAGAAGAAAATGGCGTTTTAGACGTTAATTTCCGCACTGAATGGAAATCAGATAACGATGGGCGCTATACCACCAAAACGAACCCTTTCCATAACGGAACTTTTGACTCTCAAGCTCGCGCAGTCGACCCAGTAACCGGTAAAGAAGTTTATGTGTATGGTTCAAGTTACTCACACCCATCAGATGACATCAAACGTGAACTTACTGAAGAAGAAAAATGGAAATTCTCAGGCAAGCAAAAAAGCCATGGCTGGGCCCCCGCTTTTGGTGCCAATATTTGGTTGTCTGATAACGACCGTGTTTATGCACGTTACATTGAAACAGTACGCTTACCGAGTATCTTCGAAAGTAGCATTGGATTTGCAGGCGAAAGTGAAGCTCGTAAAGAGAGGATGGCATTTAAACCTGAACGTGCAAAAACCTTTGAATTTGGTTATTCACGTAATTTACAGGGTTTACTCGGAGCAGACCGCCATGCCGATGTTAAAATAGGCTATTACCATACGGTCATCGAAAATGCATTTGACCGCGATGGGCGTCTTAATTTTGTTCAAGTAAAAGAACATAAAACCGCAGGGATTGAAGCCTTGGCTCGCTACGATAATGGCGGGGTATTTATGGATATTGGTGTTGATTACCGCCTCAAAAATGAGGTTTGTGATGACTCCGCACCCGCTAATTTGGACCCAACTAACCGTTATAATCTCTCCCAATGTACAACAGCAGGTTTCCCCGGTGGCTTTTTACGCACACAATTACAGCCTAAATATGCGATTAACTCCAACCTAGGCATGCGCTTTATGGATGAAGATCTCGAAGTGGGAACACGTTTACGTTATACCAGTAGTGTGCAAAATAAAGATGAACGCAAACTGATGCAACAGTTCCCGGGAAGTTATTCGATGGCGAACAACAGCCCAATGCACTGGACACCCACCTTTACAGCGGATGCCTATGCAAGTTACCAAATTGACAAAAATATTAATGTCGAATTCTTAGTAACCAACTTAACTGATCGTTATTATATCGACCCACTGACACGTAGTATGATGCCAGCCCCGGGCCGCACACTACGCTTAGGATTAAATGCGCAATTTTAGATAAATACTGCCGATTTACCGCTCTATAAATATCCGCTGCTAACTTTTAGTTGGAGTGGATATTTATCACTTTAGTATCAGAAAAATAACCGCATAATAGTTTCATCAAATTCATCTTGCTCAACAACAGAAAAGCCAAATTGTTCAAAAAAAGGTTTCATGATGTCATTACCTTCGACATAGCAAATTGATACGGACTTATATTTGCCTAAATTTTTAATTTCCTCGAGAACTAGCGGAATAGCCTTAGAACCAAAACCTTTTCTTTGATGTTTTATATCAATCATCAATTGATCAATAAACACCTCTTCAGGCCTACCATTTTCATGGTTTGAATAATATTGAACAAAGCCAACAGGCTCATCATCAACATAGATACCTCGATTAATATAATAATCAAAAAATTTTGAGGCTGCGATTGACTCTGAGTTAAGAGCGACAAAGTCTTCCTGCTCTTTGGTTATTTCGAGACATATGATATCCACCCAATTGTCTTTGGTGATATCTTTTAGGGTAATGGCCATAAACACCTTACTTTAGATTTACCGATTACAATACCGTTGTGATAAAAGGATGACTCACCATAAATTAACAATAAATACTTTTTTGTTCGCGCCATTCGTGCCTTTGTATTTTTTGAGATGCTATAAACAAATAGCAGTTGATATGTTACGGATAACATTAATATCAGCATTTAGACTAAAATAAAATTTCGACTCATTTATTGCTTTCTAATTAATGAATATTCAGAATTGCGATCCAAGTCAAATATCACTGCCAAATACAATATTATTGTAATTTATCAAATTTTTTTGAAAGGAAAGCAAAAAAACGCACTAGTTTATTAAACTAATAATTAAATTTAAAGCAGATTAAAGTAGAACTTAAAACCCAAAAATACAACAACAAAACCCAGCAACTCCTCAATTTTCACCATTATGCAAACTCAATAAAAATAAAACCTTTTCATATAAAAATACATAAAACCTGAACAACCTCACATTTATTAGGTATTTGATAACTCTTCGCATTAATGCATATGAAAATAAAAATCACTTATGAAACAACATGTTAAAAATTTAATAAATTTTTGTATCGTACTGAAAAATAAAAACATTTTTAATATTGAAATGCAAAAAACAATTCAAAGACTCCATTTTTATTAATTATTTTAATTTATTGATTTTAACCATGCCTTTTCGGCATGGTTAAGAAACTTTCGGAATATTGTCAGGAAAATAGTTTCATGGATAGTATGAATACGAAAATGATGCATTTTTATTATAAATATATACGAATAACTCTTAAAAACATTTCCAATGAAAGGTAACACTATGGGTATATTAAAAGATAGTAAGTTGCTTTTGGTTAGCTTACTTATCATTCTTCTTTCGGAAGCTATAGGGCAAATTAAAATCAGTTTAGTCATGGTTTTTCCAATGCTTTATTCCATGTTGATGGGTGGTATTATCAGTTTTCCAAAATTCAAAATTCTCAGCGAAAAAAACATGGCACACGCTAGCTCTATAATGAGTGTCGCGTTAGTTATCTTAATTGCAAAATTAAGCACCTCCGTTGGCGCATCTTGGGAAAAAATTATTCAAGCCGGTGGCGCATTAATCTTGCAAGAAATCGGTCACTTTATCGGTACCATTTTACTCGGTTTACCGCTTGCTATCATGTTAGGCATGGGCCGTGAAGCTGTTGGTGCGACCTACTCTATCGGTCGTGAACCTAATATTGCCATTATTGAAGCCAAATATGGTTTAAGTTCACCAGAAGGCCGCGGTGTTATGGCAATGTATATTTGCGGAACATTGTACGGAGCCGTTTGGATGGGCATCATCGCCAGTGTTATCGCTGGACTCGATATTATGAGCCCTCTCGCTTTAGCAATGGGAGCCGGGGTCGGAAGTGGCTCGATGCTAGCTGCGTCAGTCGCACCATTATTGGAGCTTTATCCTGAACACGCTGCGGATATTCAAGCATTTTCATCCTCCGCAAACTTGATGTCTTCAGTATTAGGTCTGTACATCTATATTTTCTTCTCCTTACCGTTTGCCTCTTTCTTATACAACAAGTTGAAAAGAAAACGTGCAACAGCATCAGCAGATACAGAATAAGGATATAAGATCATGAAAAAGATGGCAGAAATTGCAATAATCATCGTGTTAGTCATCATCTTCACTTCACTGGGAGATGCACTCGGCGGTTCAATTTATGGCCGCGGCAGCTTTGGCGCAGTCTTTAGTGACTCACTTATCGCCATGGCATTATTAGGGGGGATGTCATTTGTGGCATACTTAATTGCACAAATCCCACCATTAGGTAAGTTACCTGTAATTTTCTGGGTATCTTTAATTGCTGCCGGTTTGTGTTCACCGTTATTCCCTTACGATAAAGAAATGATCGCAATGACAGGTAAAATATCACTTGCTGTTATTAGTACGACGGTACTTGCATTTGCCGGTCTTTCACTCGGTAAAGATATTGATAAATTTAAAGCTATTTCATGGCGCATCATCCCAGTTTCACTGGCGGTCTTTACGGGAACATTCTTATTCGCTGCACTTATTGGTCAAGTGACACTTTCATGGAGCGGCGTTATCTAACAAGAGGAAATATTTACCATGACAATGACCAAAGACCAATTGAAAGCCATCGTCTGCGAGACAATTGCATCCCATAAAGGGGATATCAAGAAATTAGCAGATGATATTTGGGCAGAGCCTGAGCTAGGCTACAAAGAAATCAAAACAGCAAAAAAAGTGGAAGCTGCATTTTCTGCGCTAGGCGTTAATTACCGAAACCAACTCGCATTAACAGGTGTTAAGGCGCGCCTTAAAGGTGGAAAAGGGAGTAAACATAGTATTGCTGTGATTGGTGAGCTCGATGCGATTATTTGTGCAGAACACCCAGAAGCCGATGATTTAACGGGTGCTGCCCATTGCTGTGGGCACAATGCTCAAATCGCTAATATGATGGCTGTGACTATTGGTCTGGTTAAGTCAGGTGCTATGCAATACCTCGCGGGAGACGTCGTTCCTTTCGCCGTTCCCGCTGAGGAGTATGTTGAACTGTCTTATCGTAATAAACTGATTGAACAAGGAAAAATTAGTTATATCGGCGGTAAGCCAGAGCTGATATCCCTTGGTGAATTTGATGATATCGATATGGCGATGCAAATTCATTTAACCAGTGTCAAACCAGAACGTGATACCGGTTTTATTGAAATGTCGACCACCACCAATGGGTTTATTGGCAAGTTGATTAATTACAAAGGGAAAGCATCTCATGCTGCGGCAGCTCCTCACTTAGGTGTCAATGCCCTCAATGCCGCAATGATGGGGATTATGGGAGTGAATGCGATCCGCGAGACCTTCCAAGAAAAAGATTATATTCGTTTTCATCCGATCATCACGCAAGGCGGCGATTTGGTCAATGTCACCCCAAGTGATGTCCGTATGGAAAGTTATGTCCGAGCGTCAAATGTCCCTGCAATGATTGATGCGAATGAGCGTATTACTCGCGCATTGGTTGCTGGTGCAATGTCTGTCGGTGCAGAGGTAGAAGTCAAAGATTTACCGGGTTACCTCCCACTGTATAACAACGATACGTTGAACCATTTGTTGCAGCAAAATGCCCATGACTTGATTGGTGAAGAAAATGTTTGGGTTGCTGGGCACATGACGGGAAGCACGGATACAGGTGACTTATCACATATCATGCCAGTGAGTCACCCATGGATTGGCGCAATTCGTGGTGGTTTGCATGGTAAAGATTACGTTGTTTTTGATGATGATATGGCCTATATCCGCCCAGCTCAAATGATGGCAATGGCAATTATTGACCTGTTATTTGATGATGCATCCCAAGCTGATGAGATGTTAGCTGATTACACCCCATTAATGAGCAAAGAGGAATACCTCTCATTTATCGGCTCTTTTAAGAACTAATTATTAAAATATTCCCCTTATTGCTATGTTAATTATAATAAGGGGAATATGATTTTTTTAGCTTTTATCCCACCTTTAAAATTTTTTCTTCGCATTAATTTAATTTCTTTTTACATTCACCATCTCATTTAAAAAATTTCTAAAATCATGCCAATCACCGCCCTACTTTAAATAAAAAATTTAACTTAAACCCTATTCAGGCTCGCTTTAAAATATAAATATCCTTAATATTAAAATTGAAAAATAAAATCATAACAAATTGATATAAAAGGATTTTAATTGAAATGATGATTTTTTATTATTATTTTAATAAATTACCATCCTTATTATTCATGAGCCATGCAATACTGATATGATATAAACACGATCTCCGTCACGCTCACTTTTTTAATATCCACGCTAAAATTGACCCTATAAATTGATAGATAAAAAATAACGAGTAGAAGTAGAAATCACCCTATTTCTGAATCTAGTTTTTAAAATACACATAAATTAAATGAGCGTGCTGTTCATTATTCCATGCTCACACCAGGGGCCCTTTAACAGCATTAAAAACGCTTTTGTATACGGGATAAAACGTAATGACCAATAAATACAATATCAGTGAAAAGCTCTTTGCTTTAGAAACATTTAGCAAAAAAACACGTCAGGATTTACATAAGATCCCTGAATTGTCTGGGCAAGAATTCAAAACCTCACAATATTGCCGTGAATTGATGGAAAGCTTTGGCTATAACATTCGTTTATTCGAAGGCTACACAGGTTTTACCGCTGAATTGATTGTCGACCCAACAAAGCGCTTGATTGCCTATCGTACTGATATCGATGGCCTTGAAATGCCTGATTTAACGTGCAATGAGCACAGTTCTGTCCATGAAGGTTGCGCTCATAACTGTGGGCATGATACCCACATGACCATCGCCTTAACAGCAGCAAAGTACCTCAGTGAAAACCGTTCTGAACTCACCCATAACGTCCGTTTTATCTTCCAAATGGCAGAAGAAGATATGCGTGTGCCAGGTGCTAACAAAATGGTAGAAATGGGGTGTATGGAAGGAGTAGACGAAGTTTACGGCCTACACAATGATGCTGCATTTGAAACGGGTTATATTAAATTCAATTCTGGGGTTATGTCTTCATACGGCTCAGCGTGGACACTAGATGTCCACGGTGTTTCTGCTCACGGTTCAACCCCTCATAAAGGGTTAGATGCTATCCGCGAAGCAACGCGTATCATTGATTATATGGACTACATTGTTGCCAAAAAGACTGATCCTTTCAGCCCCGCCGTATTTGGTTGCGGCATGATTAACGGGGGAACCATCCCAAATGCGCTGGCGGATCATGTTCAAGCACGTGGAACGATCCGTTCAATGGATGAAGAAACGGACAAAATATTAAAAGCCAGCTTCCATGAAATTGTGGCTCGTAGTGAAGGCGGTGGGTTTAAAACAACACTGGAAGCCAGCGGATATCCTGCCGTTGTCAACCACCCACAAGCAGCCAAAGTGATTTATGATGCCGCTGCCGCCTTCTTACCGATTGAGCAGATTGATTCAAATGGTAAACCAATGACTGGCAGTGAAGACTTCAGTTATATGATCAATGCCACTAAAGATAAACTCGGTGCCATGTACTTCTTAGGAAGTGGTAATCAAGCAAAAGGGATTAATAATTACTTACATGCTAACCCTTATTTTGTTGATGACGATTGTTTACTGATTGGCGCTCAAATTTTTATTAATATTGCCACTCGTTAGAATAAATATAATACACACAGTAATACTAAAGCCGAGTAAATTGAAGTGCCCCCCAATAGTTGGACAATCAATTACTCGGCTTTTTTCTTAGTCATTCACTTATAAGTTACAATTCTGGCAATTCTCGGTATAACTGATCACGCTCGCTTTGTTCTGTAGGTACCCATTGATTCGGCTGATGAATATAATTCAAATCAAGGTGAGGTGCATAATGAGAGATAAAATCATACATATAATCTTTTAAATGCATGTGCCGGTTAATACATACATGTGTATAACTTGGTTTTACTAAGTGACTGATATCAATACAACGTAATGCTTCGCTATCTTCCTCTGGGTCAAAAGCCACGGTTGAAATAATACCGACCCCAGCACCCCGTTTTACGTAGTATTTAATTATTTCAGTATCTACGGCAGTTAAAACAACATTTGGCGTTAATTTATGTTGATAAAAGACTTGGTCGAGCTTTGAATGCCCTGTAAAACCAAAAACATAAGTAATTAGTGGGTAGCCTGCAAGGTCTTCAATCTTAAGCTGTTCACATTGAGCCAATGGGTGGTCATGTGGAACAATAATACTGCGAGACCATTGGTAACAAGGCATCACCAATAAATCATCATAAAGATGCATAGACTCGGTCGCAATGGCAAAGTCCACATCGCCATTGTTTACCATCTCTGCAATCTGAGCAGGCGCGCCTTGATGGAAATGCAAAGAAATATTGGGGTAGCGTGTGTTAAAACGTTCAATCACCTGAGGTAATTTATAGCGGATCTGTGTGTGAGTTGTTGCGATATGCAGATTTTGTTTTATCGTCGAGTCTTCATGAGACACGATACTTTTAATTTTATCGAACTGCGCAAGAATATCACACGCAACATGATGAACCTTTTCGCCAATCGGGCTCAGCGACAATAAGTTATTATTTTTCCGATTAAATAATGAAACGTTTAACTCATCTTCCAATATTTTAAGTTGCTTACTGACAGTTGGCTGAGAGGTATACAATTTTTCAGCCGCATTAGTGATATTAAAATCACTCCTCACTACTTCAACAAAGCTTTTAAGCTGACTAATGTTCATTACTGGGGTATCCAATGTAAAATGGATTAAAAATAAGATTTAAAAAGTATAGCTGTAGTACAATATTTTTGTGCGATTATTATACCATAGGCAACCGGCCAGCTAGAAGCATCCTTTTAGCATTGCTGAGTTCACGTTTACATTTTTTACAAGATCCCCAAATAATACTGTTCCTATTCGTCCCAAAAAACATAATACTGCTATAACCATAGCAATATATGTAAACTAAACATACTTTTTTATAAAACAGACAGATATTATAAATAAGCATAGGAGCTTATTTGTTGCCATCTTTTTTGATGCTTTTATCAAGTATAAACAGATTATGTCTACATATGTTGATTTTTAATAGCTCCTCTCTCAAGAAGCTATTAAATTTAATATTCAACTTATAATGGGTAGCCAAGATCAGTTTCATGCCCCAAAAAGTAATTTAAGTCGCATTCCAGTATATTTGCAAATATACATAAACGATAAATAGTGAAATTCTGTGTTCCTCTTTCATAGCGTGAAATTTGTTGTTGGCTCAAGCCTGATTTTTTCCCCAATGTACTCGCAGACCAACCTAAAAGAAGGCGGCGTTTGCGAACCTGCTGCCCAATAAAACTATTAGAAATTTCAGTGTTATATACGCTCATACGTACTGTCCTAATTATAACGACACTATTATTTTTAGTGTTGTAGCCTTAAAATTTAACGCCCTGATATACTATAAAAAAGCGTATTCGAGATTTACAACTTCCAATAAACTTATATTTCTCAAATAAAAACCAATCATAAACTCATATAATAAAAGTTATTAAACCATTATTATTAGATTAATTAACACACCATTATCTTTCTATATTAAAATTAACGATAATTAACGCTAAACTCTGCATTAACATTCACTTTACCGTTAGTGATATTACTCGTCTTAATTAATGCACCATTATATGTTAATAATTGTTCACTACTTGATGAATTAAAACGCCATGTCACTACTTTACCTGAAGGGTTCTGAACTTCCCCATTTGTTGATTTAATACGCAGTGCTATTCCTTTTGCTGAATCTTGGCTTGTAGCATCTAATGCAAAATAATCCGCATTAAAACTATCTGGGGTACCACTCATCGAAACATCAGCAACTGCGGTTGATTCACAATTTTGTAGCTTAATCGTAAATGGTTTCTCGGCTACAACACTTCCTGAAGGGTAACTCACTGGCACATTTACCCTTTTAAAATCAACAATTTGATCTTTTGACCCAGTATCAACCTCACATCCCATCAATTTTATTTTGCCTTTAATCTGAACAAAAGCATCCAAAGCCAGTGCCCCTGATGAAACCAAGCTTATGCCTGCGACTAAAACAGTTCCCCTGAATAAACGGCTTATGTTCATCCTCTCTCTCCCATATTAAATAGCTATTATTTATTGATACCCAATACTGATATCAATACTCGCTTGTGCGAGACCACCGTCAACATTCCCTGTTTTATACAAAGTGGCTTCATATTCCAATGGCTGTGCCGTCGATGACCACTCAACAACTGTACCATCGGGTTTTTGCTTTTTATTCTTGTCCCCTTTTACGTTCACACCATAAACCAACCCTTGCGCACTGCCAGTGCCACTATTAATGGCAAAGTATTCAGGAAAGCCAGTATCAGCCTTACCAGACATACTCACAGAAACTTTATTAATTGTTCCCGCACAATTAGATAATTTTAATGAAAACGGTTGGGTGACCAAGCTAGAGAGACCAGTTCCACTTTTCGTCGTTGTCACTGTTTTAAAATCGATTTCTTGATTCTTACCACTATTTCCAAATTCAACATCACACCCTGTAACGACTGCATTTCCAGTAAAATTTAACGATAAATCACTAGCCGATGAAAATAGGGGGCATAGCGAAAAAACTATGCCAAAAATATAACAATATCTGTACGAATATAATTTCATAATTAGTCCAAATAATAATCGCAGATCAAAATTAACGAATAAAGATGCTAGTTCTTGAATTAATCATTGCCTTATAATAAATATATAAATTATTGAATAACTTCTATAGTAAAAGTAGATAAATTAAACTTCCATTGTCGCTTTAAGAAAATAAAATGACAATGTTATCAATTATTTTAAATATCTATAATACCATTCAATATATTAGTATTTCATTTATATGCTACGCTAACTTCGGCAACTGAACGAACATCTCCCCCGGTTATTGCATCTAACGTCTTAACTAATTCAGCACGATAAGGTAAAGTCACGCTAGCCCCTGAAAGGCTTCCCCAAACAACCGTGTCACCAACTGGCTTCTGGACTTTTTCTCCACCGGTTGTTTTCGCAATAATTTTAACACCAACGCCTCTAGACATATTTGCACCTTTATCAATCGCAAACAGTTCTCCACCGGCTAAATCCGTATCAGCAGTCCCTTTCATTGAAACATCAATGCCCTTCAAATCTGCACAATTTTGAAATTGCAGATTAAAATCTTTTTTAGCTATTGAGCTTCCTTTGACTGCATTTTTAACTACGGTAACATCTGAAAAGTCAACTAATTGGTCTTTACCTGTACCTGTTGAAATATCACAGCCCGCCAATTTTATTGTTGCTTTCAATGTTAATGTTGCATCAGCCGCTTGTGCGCCTGAAATTAAAGCGATACCTGCCATAGCGCTTATCAGCGTTAATACAAAAGTTTTTTTCATTTATATAACCTTGGTTCTATATTGTTAATAATAATATTTTTAAATAGATAATTTATATTAATTATATTTCACAGTAACATTCACAAGCCCGGTAATTGCACCCGCAGTTACTGGACCAGTTTTATATAATGTGGCTTTAAAAGGAATATTATTTGTTGCTGCTGTTCTTGCCCATAAAACCTCTTTCCCTGGTGACTGAACAGTTTTTGCTGTATCTGTTCCCTTAATACCAACCGCTAAGCCACCAGCTTTCCCCGCCCCTCCATCGATCGAATAGTAATCAGCAAATCCCGTCACGGCCTTGGTTGTATCCATCACTAAACTGATATTCTTAAGATTCACACAATTGGTAAAATCTAAAGAAAAATCCACATCTTTCAAGGCCGAAGTCCCTGATCCATCTGCTGCCGCTTTCGCCAAATCTATAGTACCGAAAGCAATCGCTTTTGTTTTACTACTTACGGAGATATCACACCCTGTTACCACAACATTTCCACTAAAGTTCAAAGTAATATCCGCTGCATGTGCTGCACCGCTGACTACAATCAATAATGATAAAGCACCCACTTTTTTCATTGTTGACCACGGGAAATTACGACTATTTTCCATTGCCTTACTCATAATAGTTATCTCCATTGTTATTATCTAAAGTCTAAACGCACGGTTACAATTGATGAATACTTGCCTACCGCAGGGGCTAGACCAGTACTGCTGATAGGGTAAGTTTTGATAGTTACCGAACCATTTTGGTTACTATCTAACTGTAAAGGGAGTTTCCCTGTCGTTGGCGTCAAACGACCATTCGGTCCTTCTATTGCAATAGCAATATCTTTATTAGTCGTACTAAAACCATCATTAGTTCGGTTTGGGTCAGCAGTACCAACAAAGCGCATATCTAAATTTGCATAAGCATCCATATTAGAGCATTTAATACTTAACGTTTTAGACTGTGGAACTATCCCGGCAGGCATGCCCCCCTTACCAGCCGCAACAAAATTTTGCTGAGCAGCATCATTGAATGGAATTGATATACTCTGTCCCGCATTAATTTCACAGGACTGTGGGGCGGTTACATCAACATTAATACCTATAATAGCAATACCAGGTCCATTCTGCTGACGATCATTATTAGCATACATAATATAAAAATCCGGAATACTAAAAGCAGTATTACCAACAAATGATTTCTTTATATAGAGATCCATTCTTCCGCGGCTACCGCTAGAGATAGTCTGTTTTATTTGACTTCGACCAAATTGGTTAAGATTCGTATTTGGACACTTCCCTTGAGAAGTATTATTAGAAATACCTCTGAAGGGAACTTGGTGCATAGTGGTGTTATTTATACTTTGGTCCCAAATTGCAACAAAAGTTCTGACATCTATATATTCATTAACGCTTTCCCAGCCTGATGCATGACCAGTAGTCGCCCCATTATTCCCCTTATAATATGCTGAATAATAAGTCTGATTCCATTCCTCACCGGGTACGCATGCACAAACTATATTGTATGATGTTCCATCTTTCCAAGTAAATTTCGATAGGAGTTCAGTACCAGCCTTGTTAAATGACGCACCAATATCACCAGTAAGACTGAGTGTATACTTCGTTGGTGCCCCATCAGGATAACAAACGTTATAGAACTCTGTTTCAATCCCAGCACGGCTATCAGGTATATTCAGTACTAAAGCAACCAATAAGCTAGGAGTCAATAATAGTTTTGACATGCAAACATTAAATAGCTTTCTCATTACAATCTCCAAATTACTGGCATACAGCTTGAGTCTGAATTATACCAATGGCATCTTTATTCGCTGCTTTCACTGGTAGTTGATAATTAACTGAGCAACTTTGTGCCGCTTGGCGTCCCCATTTAATTTCCAGTTTGCCGCTTTCCGGCAACCCACTGATAAATAACTGACCACCCTCTCCAACTATGGAACTATTCACTACTTTTTCATTGTTTTGCACTAACTGTGCAGATGCACCAAAAGGTATCACTGTGCCGTTTTTATGTTTCAATGTAATCAGTGCGCGGTAACCAACTTGTGTGATAAATTCAACCTTAGAAATCGCACCTTTACTTGGCACAACACGCTTAGCACTTTCTTGTAATTCCACATTGTCACCCAATGTTTTTGTATCTAACTCAACATGGTTAAATCGATAGGCTTGAGCAAAAGGTAATACGGCATAACCACGCCAGTCTGTTTTAACACCGGTATAACTTGTAATATTGGTATCTTTGGCGCCAACAGCTTTCACTAAAATTGCAGTTTCATTAATTGGTTGGGAAAGTGTTACACCATCACCATGGATTAAAACACCACCTTCCACACCATAGTTTAACTGCCTTGAATCTTTACTATAGTTATAACCAAAGTTCATATTACCGTAGCCGCCGCGGTAGCTAAGACTGGCTCCCCCACCGTTACCCTGCCCTTTAGAACTATATCTCTCCTGCACGCTATAACTGAGGTTATTATCATCGAGCAATGTCCCTGAAATACCGGCCTGGTGAGTTGTAGGTCCATGACGCTGACTAATCATACTGTAAGTCGCCCATGAGTTAGGTAATAAGGCAGATAGCGGAAATGAGCCATTGAAGCTGAAAATTTGGTCTGTTTCTCTTTGATTAGGATATGTTGCTCGGCTATAAGAAACACCGTAATTTAAAGGGCCCCAGTTATTGTTATAACCTACTTGTAATCGAGTCTGCTTACCTTGCCCTTTCCAGAAATCTTGCCGGTTAGCAGAAAAATAGATAGACCCTAAGTCTTTACCTAGCTGCTGCGTTAATGTTCCTTCAAGGCGATAGCGTCGGTGGTAAGAATAGCGGCTATCATCTGCGAGATCCCAATCTTGATATCTACGCTCAACGGCTTCTTGGAAGGTATAAAACCCTTCCGTTGAATAACGGTATCCTAATAAACGAAAGTCCGTTCCCGTATTTGCAAAAGATTTAGAATACAATAAGCGATAAGATTGACCTGTAGAGCCATTACCATATCGTGTTACATCTTTGCTATGAGCTGTCGTAATATCAAAAGAATATGCACCAAAATCGCCGATATTCTGACCAGCTCCTAACACCAGAGAACGGTAGTGTTCTGCAACTTGCAGGCCACCATAAGCGGTCAAACTATTCAGGATCCCCCAAACAAGTGAGCCTTGCGTTACAAATGGTCGCTGGCTACTATGCCCATTACGATATTGTCCCGCTGCAAGTGCATACTTAATTTGCCCTTGACGGCGCAAAACAGGCACACTCGCAAAGGGTTGAATAAAGCTTTGGATTGTTCCATCCGACTCTTTTATTTCTACCTCAAGGTCTCCACTCGCAGCGGTTGGATACAAATCAGTGATAGCAAATGGGCCAGGAGCCACATAGCTCTGGTAAACGGTATACCCATTTTGCTTAATCGTCACCGTCGCATTAGTACGTGCAATCCCACGAACTACAGGTGCATAGCCCTTCAGGCTATCCGCTAGCATGTCATCATCAGTACCGATTTGTGCACCACGAATTTGTACACTGTCGAAAATATCACCGGGTGTATAAGTATCCCCCATAATTATTTGCGACTTTAATTGGACAACATACCGCTGGAGATAGGTATTAATATTTCTCCAGCTATTATTACCATTACTACTGTTCCACGTTGAATAATTACGTAAGCGCCATGCCCCCACGTTAAGCCCAGAACGTAAACTCAAAAAATAGCTATCACTCGACTTATCACTAATATGACTGCCTGTGTTCGTCGAGTTACTCCCTGTAAAGCTATAGTTTGTTAGCAGCGCAGGGATCCCTTCATCCCACATTGATGGGTCAATCGTTCCCTTTGCTAAATTGGTCAAAGATGCTTGTGGAAAGCTTAAATACAATCTCTGCTGATTAAAATCAAAATGAGATGATGCATAAGGGATAATTTTCTCAAAAGCTGAGAATGGCTTGCATTGAACGGGATCCTTTCCATATTGTGCTAACTGTGGAAAAGCTTCAACACGTACACCATAAGCTTGTAGTTGCTCATATGAAACACAAGGCTCAAGTGCTACTCTATCAGAGGAATAGCTTGCTTTATTCTCTCTGGTACTGAATTTTATATTCTGTTTCGCTACTGATTGTTCATTAACATAAATATCAACCAAATACTCACCAGGTAATTGGTCTACATCACCTTTTGATAATAAAGAAAAATCCGCAACGCTATTACTATTAATATTTTCTAAAAATTGAGAGTTAAACAATTCTTTGGCTAAAACAGGATAGGCGCTAAATATTCCCAATGTAATGCAAGAGAAGGCCAAAAAATTCTTTCTATATCGTGTTTTGTTCATTCCCTCGTTCCCTCTAATAAATATATTGCGCAAAAAATTCCCTATAAGAAATCAATAATAAAATGCTTTAAAACGCTATTATTTTATTTATTATTTTGCTTGTTTATTGAAGTATTGCTTTTTGCAATTCAGAAGTGCCACCATAATCATTAATAGTTGTAAACACTATCTGAGCACCTATATTCACTTTTGATGGCAGTTTATATGTAGTGCTGCTCATAGGTAGGACAAGGTCGACTTTATCTATTTCACTACCATTCACTTTCACTTCACTTAATGTGACAGAAAAAGGCGTATTATTAACTATACGTAAGCTATCACCCTCTTTTTTCCATACCAGAGCCTTATAGGAATCTATTGGGTTACCTTTCAAGCCAGCAGGTCTATAGAATAATTTCATTCTAGTTTTAATTGCTAGTTGTAAAGTATTAGCACTTTCTTCAGCTGGAGCGGGTGGAATAGCTTTTACATTGACATAATAAACCGATTCGCGATCTTCAGGTAAATTTCCACCAGCACGTACAATACGCAACATATTTTCTTTAACCGGATCTAATTTAAAAAGTGGCGGCGTTATAATAAATGGAGTCTTGTTATTCCCTGAAGCATCTTCAACCCAAGACTGAATTAAATAAGTACTTTTATCATTATTGTTTTTTAAACTAAGATTAGCTTCTCTCTTTGAGCCATCAAATACAACACGGGTGGAACCGACAACGACACCACCAGCAGCATAAATAGAGAAACTAAAACACATAAGTAAAAAAACAAGTATTAACTTATTAATAAAAAGGCTATTAAGAATCATTACATCCCCTTCGAACAAAAAGCAGGCCACCAACATAGTGGCCTGAAGGAAATTAATATTATTTATATGTCAGGTTGAAGTCTGCTGTAGCATTAGCAGAACCCGCTTTCACATCTTTCTTAGTAGAAACATAAGCTGCTGAGAAATAAAGGGTATTTGAACCAACTTGTAATGCAGTATCAGCAGTCGCTGTACCTAAAGCTAATTTCTTACCTTTACCGTCATAGATTGCCACACCAACGTTTTCAGCTGCACCTTGGCCGCCATCAAGTGCTAAAAGTGTTGCGTCATCTCCGTTAGTTTGGCCCGCGAATGAAACTGCAACATTCTTGAATTGAGCCACATCACAATTCAGCAAGCTGATTTGGAATTTCTTATCCGCTGATTTAGCTCCTGCATCTGCGAATACAGCTGTTTTAACTTGAGCCATTTGAACAGTTTGGTCCCAAGAGTTCTGTGCTACCTCACATGGTGAAGTCACGATATCACCTACGAATTTAACTGTACCGTCTTTAGCATTAGCAACTTGACCAACACAAAGCGCAGCAAAAATAGCAGTAGCAATAATCTTTTTCATTTCTAATTCCTTTTTTACTGAATCAATATATAACCCAGTGTTAAAATATTTAATTTATTAATATATTATGGTTATCACTACCACATTAATTCCCATTAATGTCTGTGGTACCTGTTTAATCCATTAACTTATTAATCCTTATGCTATTAATCTGTTAAATAGAAATAGCTAGATACACTCTATGTAGTGAAATAGAGAAAAACATAGTTTCGTAAAGTTAGTTTCCATGATCGTCATTATCTATTAAAATAATATCATTCACCTCCTAGGTTTAGTTTAGGCTAATCTAATTATTAAGAATTGAAGGCTCTATTGTATTTTCCGTAAAACAGCAGAGACATCTGAACACAGCCACAGTGCATAGGTGTATTTTGAGAGGAATAGCCATAAAATGTAATAAGACAAAAAATCAATTTATGTAAGTTAATTATTAAATTTATGACAGATAAATATTACAAAAATATACATTGCAGCAAATTCAAACGCTCATTAAACTAATAAAAAAACAATTAATTTTTCATTTTGCACCTGCACCTAAGTTCATCGCGCTTTAATTTACTAGCCAGAAAGGGAAAAACATGAAAACAGTACTGATAGTCGACGACCATCCAGTAGCACGGCTTGCTGTAAGAATACTATTAGAAAAAGATGACATGACCATTGTAGGAGAAACCGCTGATGGCCATGAAGCTATCCAACTTGCCAAAACTCTCTCTCCCGACTTAATCATGATAGATATAGATATCCCATCACTTAATGGGATTGATGTCATGCAGCGATTGCGTAAAAATAACTACACAGGAGGGCTTCTTGTGTTATCTGCAAAAGATGATGACCATTACATTCGTCGCTGTGCAAGTGTCGGTGCCAGTGGTTTTATTAGCAAACGCAATAACTTAACGGAACTACATGTCGCAATTCATGCGATTAGAAATGGATATGGCTACTTTCCACTTAATCTGAATAAAATGGATGCTTCCCCTAGTAATCATCTTAATGACAAACAAAAAATCGCCGAGCTCTCCACAAAAGAACTACAAGTCTTACATTTACTGGCTAAAGGGATGAAAAGCATTAACATTGCACAACAAATGCGCATCAGCGATAAAACTGTTAGCACTTATAAAAGACGACTAATGCTTAAATTAGATCTTCACAATATTGCTCAGCTATACGACTTTATACAACGCAATAATTTGGATTAATATATCGATGCGTAACCTAATCCTAATAGTTTGCTTGCTTATTGGTCTATTTCCTTGCTCATTTTCTGCATTCCAACCTTATGAAGTCAGACTTTATAGTCAAATTGAAATTCTCCCATCAAAATTTGAATTAAGTGATTATGATTGGAGATGGCTAGGGGAAAAACAAGAATTAGCGATTGGTGTCTACGCGCCTAATAACCCCCCCTTTGATTTAGTATTAGAATCAGGAATTTATAAAGGAATTTCTGCAGATAGTATTATGGCCATCATGCGTAACTTAGGTTTGCGCTTCAAAATCATCTACTATCCCGATAGAGATATGGCATTACAGGGCCTGCTCAATGGAGAAATAGATATGTTAGCTGATGATGGCAAAAGGCAAAGAAACGAGAGCTATGGTTTTCTCAAAAGCGCTCCATATATTCCTGATTATCCTGTACTTATTTCACGAAAAGCAGCGATGTCCAATAAGCACCCAATACCTCATGGTGCTCGTATTGCTACCGTTCAAGGCTATCCAAGCAATGAATGGATCAAAAAATATTTTCCTGATGCTAAAATTGAACGTTTTCCTTTACCACAAAATGCGTTATCTTCCGTCGCATTTGGTGAAAATGATTACTTCCTAGGCAGAATGATCGTGGCTAATTTTTTACTTGAACGCCACTATGCAACAATATTATCCACTGCTGAGATTTTCTCTAATGAAAATATTGGCCCAGTCTTTCTCTTCCATCCTAAAAATGCGCAATTAAAACGTACTGTAGATATCATGTTAGGCTCAATATCATTAGCTCAGCATGATATTATTTTCCATCATTGGAGTTCAAAACCCGATTTATGGGCACTAAAACAATCTGTGGTATTCACACAAAAGGAAATAGATTGGCTAAAACAACACAATGAATTAAAGGTCGTTATCAATTCATTAAATGCCCCTTTTACATTTTATGATTCACAAAAACAATTTCATGGCCTTTCTGCAGATATACTTAACCTCATCCATTTCAAAACAAATATTAATTTTAAAGTCATTGAAGCAAGCTCTGAAAAAGATGAAATTGCTTTATTGAAAAAAAATAAAGGGGATTTCATTGCTTCAATTACAAAAAATTCAAAAAATGATACAAAATTACTATTTACTCGTCCTTATGTTCTCCCCCCATTTGTTTTAATTGTTAGAGACACGCCATTAGCACATAAAAAAATTGCTCAGACAGCAAAACTTGCGATTACCCCTGATAATGCAATTCACGACTGGCTAACAAAGAACTATCCTCAAGTGGAATTAATTGAAGCTCAAGATACCTATACTGCTTTGCAAATGGTCAATGAAGGAAAAGTAGATGGTACCATCGAGAATCTTATCAGCGCTCACTATATGATTGACCGATATTTTCGTAGTCGATTAAAAATCAGCGAACAATTAAGCGAGGATACAGCTTATATATCGTTTGCCGTAGGACGTGACCAGCCTGAGTTATATAGCATATTAGATAAAGCGATTGCATCTATTCCGCCGAGAGATATATCAGTATTAACTAATAAATGGCTAGGCTCACCAGATGTTAAAATGGATACATGGACAGTATACCGCACCGAGTTCTACACATTAGCTTGCATTGCCACTATTCTTATTATTACGTCTTTAATATGGAATTATTATTTACATCGTGAAATTCGATTAAGAAAATATACACAAAAACGCTTACAAGAACAGGCTATATTCTTAGAAACTCTTTATAATGGTACTCCTGTTCCTATTTATGTCATTGATAAAAGCGGAACGATAATAAATAGTAATTCAGCATGGGAGAGTTTTTTCAGCCCTGATAATGAAAACATAAAACAACTTTCATTGACATCACAACAACACCCGCTATCGACAATTTATCAAGAATTGCATTCTCTTTTCGATGAGCCTGATAGGCTAGTTTCTCCGCCTAAACGTTATCAAATAAAAAATAGAATGGGTGAAAGGGTCATAGTGCATCAAGCCGTCGCATATAGAGACAATCAAGGCAATATCTCTGGCCTTATATGTAGTTGGCAAGATATAACTGAACATGAACAGCTCCTTATCGAGCTCTCTAGTGCTCGCCAACGCGCAGAACATGCAAGCCAAACAAAAAGCAATTTCCTTGCTATCATGAGCCATGAAATTCGTACCCATATCAGCGCAATTATTGGGTTATTAGAATTAGCCGCCACGAATAAAAATCAGCAAGATGATATAACAGAATCAATTCAAATACCGTATGAGTCCGCATTATCATTGATGGGACTTATAGGCGATATTTTAGATATGGCAAAAATTGAGTCAGGAAAACTGGAACTCGTTCCTGAGTGGGTAAAAAGTAATGAATTAGCAACTCCCGTTGTCCGTTTGTTTGAAGGATTAGCTAAACAAAAAGGTATTTCTCTACATTATCATCTTAATGCAATCCATCCTGATGAAATATATATTGACGTTTTTCGACTACGTCAGGTTATTTCCAATCTACTTAACAACGCAATTAAGTTTACTTCAGAAGGAACTATTGAAGTTATCATTAATTATCTCCCCCAAAACCATGAAGAAAATATTTTAAGGATCATTATTTCTGATACAGGAATGGGAATTGAAGAGAACAGACAAGAATTGATTTTCTCCCCCTATACCCAAGCTGAATCAAGCAGTAAACATAAAGGAACAGGTCTTGGCTTAGCTATTTGTAAGCAACTTATATCCATGATGAATGGGACTATTACCTTATACAGCCAATTAGGGCATGGTACTCAATTTTTAATAGATATCCCCGTCAAGCATCGTAAAAACACTAGAGTTTCGCTTCCGACACTTTATAAGACCACAAAAAATAATAAACGCTTACGAATACTTGCCGTTGATGACCATCCTGCAAATCGCCTGCTATTAGTACGTCAATTAACAAGATTTGGTCATCATGTCACTGAAGCAAAGAGCGGGAAACAAGCCCTCGAATTATGGAAGAAAAATGCAATAGACATCGTAATTACCGATTGTAATATGCCTGATATTGATGGGTTAGAATTAACTCGGCAACTACGGGAAATATCCCCCCAAACTCTAATTATTATTGGATTAACTGCAGATGCAAGGCAAGAAGAACGCCAACGCTGTATAGAGGCGGGTATGGATGACTGCCTATTTAAACCTTTACGTCTATCTCAGATTGAAGCCCTGCTATTACGCTGCACCCTTCAACAAATAGAAGAAGATACAGAAGAGCCCATTCCACCAATGTTAAATAGTTTAATTAATTTAGATGCATTAATGCAGTTGACTCAGGATGACCAACAGTTATTAAATAAATTACTTCAAACGAGTCTTCAAGAAAATATAGAAGATATACAACAAGCAGAACGCTTATTCGAAAAACAAGACTGGCTTAATTTAGCGCATTATTGTCATCGTTTAGAAGGTTCTAGCCAAATTATTGGCGCTAAAAAAATCGCATTAGAATGTAAATTACTAGAAGAGTACTTCCTTACTGGTAATACATCTGATGAAGTAATATTACAATTTAACCAAACAATGCGATCAATCAAAACTTTAAATCAAGCTATTGAAATGTATATCACTATGCCACTTCAGAGCTAGATTTCCATGAGATGATTAGCAAGAAAATAGGGAACCGATAGCTAACGTGAATAATAGTTAGTTGTATTGTGTTCCCTAGAACAAGTTTTATTTAATTACATAGATAAAACACTCAACTTTCTTAGATTTTAAACTAATTAACCTAATTCTTTTTTGTGTTTTACATGGTGATTACTAATCACTATTTGACCATCTTCCTTGATGAAATCACTTGTAAGAGGTTGAGGCAAAATATCTAACACAACTTCAGAAGGCCGACACAACTTTACGCCTAACGGTGTGACGACAATTGGCCTATTAATCAATATTGGGTATTGCAACATAAAATCAATAATTTGGTCATCAGTATAGCTATCTTGTTCTAAATTTAATTGCTCATACGGCTCAACATTTTTTCGTAATAATGCCCTTACCGTAATTTTCATATCGGCAATAAGTTTTATTAACACATCTTTAGTTGGTGGCGTTTCTAGATAATAAATAATCGTCGGCTCAACCCCACTATTACGGATCATGGCTAGGGTATTGCGCGAAGTACCGCAATTGGGGTTATGGTAGATGGTAATCTCATTCATTGGGTTACCTTTAATTTAACAGTGAAAGTCGAAGCACTAACGCAACGAGTGTGATAATGAGTACAGGGATAGTCATGATAATCCCTGTTTTGAAATAATATCCCCATGTAATGGTCATGTTCTTTTGTGATAAAACATGCAGCCATAACAATGTCGCCAAACTCCCTATTGGCGTAATTTTAGGACCTAAATCTGCACCAATCACATTGGCGTAAATCATCGCTTGTTGAATTAACCCTGTCGCTTCACTCCCTTCAATGGATAGAGCCCCAATTAATACCGTGGGCATGTTATTCATTATGGATGATAAAAATGCCGTAATAAATCCAGTGCCTAGCGTTGCTACCCATAGTCCTTTATCAGCAAGATAATTGAGCGTTTCAGAAAGATAATCGGTTAGCCCTGCATTTCTTAAGCCATAAACAACCAAATACATACCTAGGGAAAAAATGACGATTTGCCACGGCGCACCACGTAATACTTTTTTGGTATTAATCGTATGGCCTCTGGCCGCAATCACCCAAAGAATTAAGGCGCCAATAGCGGCAATCGCACTAATCGGAATACCTAAAGGCTCTAAGACAAAAAAACCAACAAGTAATAACACTAATACAAGCCAGCCTGCTTTAAACGTCGTTATGTCTTTAATAGCTAAAGCAGGTGCACTCAATTTAGTGGCATCATATTGCTTAGGGATATCTTTACGGAAAAACCAATGCAACATCACGAGCGTTGCGATAATTGCTGCAATATCCACTGGCACCATAATCGATGCATATTCCGTAAATCCAATATTAAAGAAGTCCGCAGAAACGATATTCACGAGGTTCGAAACAATCAGCGGCAAGCTCGCTGTGTCTGCGATAAACCCGGCAGCCATAACAAATGCCAATGTCGTACCTTTGTTGAAACCAAGTGCCAATAACATCGCAATCACAATGGGTGTTAATATCAATGCTGCACCATCGTTGGCAAATAAAGCCGCCACCGTTGCACCAAGTAGCACGATATAACTGAATAGTAATCTTCCTTTACCCCCGCCCCACTTAGCAACATGTAATGCCGCCCATTCGAAGAAACCACTTTCATCTAAAAGTAGGCTAATAATAATTACTGCAACAAATGTCGCAGTGGCATTCCACACAATATTCCAAACTATCGGGATATCTTGAAAACTGATCACACCAAAGATCAGTGCCAATACAGCCCCGACTGTAGCACTCCAGCCAATACCCAGTCCTTTGGGCTGCCAAATAACAAAGGTGATCGTTAAAATAAAAATGAATGCGGCAATAAACATAACAACCTCATTTAAAAGGTGCTTTCGTGCACCTTTTACTCCTCTAAAATAAGCCTTATCGACTATATGTATTTAATACTTATTGAATCAACATATACGAATTTTCATATGCGTTTAGTTAAAAAATCACTACACTAAGAGCAATGATTATTTATCTCTTTTGCATTCAAACTTTGAAGTAAGCCTGACACTCTATTTTTCTCTGTAGCATAGGTGACATCAATAATGCTTTTTACCCATGGTAGTAATGCCGGAGATAAGCGATAGTGAACCCATTTGCCATGCTTTGAATCTAACAGAAGACCTGACTCTCTTAGCATTGCTAAGTGCCGAGATGTCTTTGGTTGCGATAGATTTAAAGCCGTATAAATATCACACACACACAGTTCACCAGCTGCTTTCAAAAGCAGCACGATATCGAGCCTTGTTTGGTCACCTAAAATTTTAAACAGTTGTAATGGTTCCATGTGTACCTCTTCAATCTTTTCTTTAAATTACACATAAATAATACATACGTCAAATCGCATATATTATTTATGAACTATTTTGATTTTTTGCACTAACTGACTGGCGCATGATGAACAGTCGCGTTTCCATGATAATCAATACATTTAAGAAACTGATATAGCTAGACGTCAGTTGAACGAAGAAGGGTTAAAGGCCTACAGGATTCAATATAAAACCATAACCAATTGATTATAAATACTTTAAATTCATTAAATTTCGTATTATGCCCCCTTTTTATTTTATGACTCAAAAATTAAGAGGTTTAAGCTTCTATTTTCCCAAAACCACCAACATTGCAAAAACATCATCAGTTAAAGCTTTTATTGCAGATAATGAAACTCCAACCAGCCCCCCTACTCGTGTTTTCCACAACTCCGTTTCAAACGGAACCGTAAAATTAACACTAGTGCGATTTCAAATGACGGCAGTGATTAACCAATCTTATTTAAACTTCATTTTCAGGCTTTAGCTTGAACATGATGGTAGTTGATTCAAGGTCACCATTAACTGATTGAGCAAACTCAGGGATTTCACCGCTAACCTGCCATCCTAGAGAACTATATAAGCTAACAGTTATTCCTTTGGTATTTGTATCTAATGTTAAAAGTGCCAATCCTGTTTCCCATGCTATTTGCTCAGCCGCTAGCATTAGTCTCCTTGCTAGCCCTTTGCGCCTGTAATCAGGTAACACCAATAACTTACAAATTTCCCCTCGATGTTTACCATTTGGTTTTATGCATAGCTCAAGCCCAACGACACCAACAATTTTATTGTCTACCTCTACTGAGATCAGCTTAAAATTACTTGTTGATAAAGAGTGATTAACACCAACCCAATAATTTCTCATATCCTCTATTTGAGCTTTTGCGTCAGTATACCCAACACTAGCCCCACCAAGGACGCATCTATACAATAAATTGGTCAGCTCATCTATTTTGTTATCGCTTATTTTGCCACTATAGCAACGTATAATCATATTTGCGCCTCAATAAGTGTGTCATTGCACAACAAGTTAGTAGATTAACTATGAATTAATTGAGCACACAAGTAACTAAAATTTTATAGATATATTTGAAATTGCCTCGGTAACTTCGGAGCAAATGATCTGGTCATCTTAAAGAGGGTCAGTTAAAGGTAGGTAGCTATCCGCGCTCCTGTTAGCTGATAACCATTAAACCACCCATAGTGCCTGTAGCGATTACATTGTTTTCTTTCTGACAGGTCATAAGCTCGTAGCTATATCTAAGTAACTAAAACTAAACAAGTGACGGTAACAATAAAATTGACACCTACATTAATGAGTATAATAATCATTTTCATATATGGGATTTATCTTAGGGAGCGAAATGGAAAAGAATAAAATTTATTTAATCTATAGCCGAAGCCCTACACTTGGAAGAACAGCGTTCCCATGGGTTATACAGTTGATAACTATGTTTCAACCCTACAAAATAAGATAAACAAAATTAACTTAGATTGGGAAGTTTACCCTGATAATACAGAGTCAGACATAGAAAAATTAATTTCTCAAAATGCAAAACTGCTCATTTACACTCCAGGTCTAAGGTTTCAATTTAACAGAACGGGATTTGATAAAAATAATATTATCTACCTTAGCTCAATGGAATACGCTAATAACGTAATCTCTCGTGCTTTAAAGAGAATTAATGAAATAGATAAAACACAATAAGATAGTTTGCAGTAGACCACATGCGGGATTATACCGCATGTAGATATAATCTATTGATAATGCTTAATTTTGTCACAAAACCAGAATAATGATAATTGGTCATCGTTTCAGTGACCAATGGCAATAGGCAGCAACACATTGTTTTTATTACTAACGATCACTGTGATCTCTTTAAACCTTAGCGTAACCTCACCGTTATTGGCTTAACCCTTGCTGTAATCTTGCCGATTATAATTGATATTTAACACTAAAAAATTATTGTAATTTCTATCGTCCTATTTCATATTCAAATAGAACTTAACTAAAATCAATGAGGCATTATGGACAAGGCATTAATTGTCATTGACGCACAAAATGACTATCTTTCTGATGGTCGGTTTCCCTTATGGAATATTGATACTACTTTGGAGCATATATCCAATAAAATTTCAGAGTATGAAAGAACTGGTGATATTGTGATTTTTATTCAACACTTATCACCACAAGGAGCCGTTTTTTTTGATGAAACAACAGATGGTTGTGAACTTATCTCTAAACTCACTAGCTTATCTCCAGGCCATTTGATTGTGACTAAAAAGCATGGTAATTCCTTTGATGAAACAAATCTCAATGACTTGCTTATAACCCATAATATTAACCATATCGAATTATGCGGGATGATGACTCAAAATTGCGTCCTATTTACTGCTATTTCTGAACAAGCAAAAAAATATAAATTATCAGTATTAGGTAACTGCTGTACAAGCGTCTCACCTGTAATTCATGCTGTAGCACTGAGGGGCTTATCTAGAATAACGAATGTTATTTAAATTACTATAAATACTCACCAAAGCTACGTACTCGTAGCTTTCTTTCTATTTTCTTTGCTGTAACTTATTGATATTTATTCAGAGGACCAAATTGTCCTGCAGGTATCGCAATACTTATCTGCATTGTGGTTACTTTTATCTCATGGGCATTATTAGAGTATTGCCAGCCAGTGACGAGCCACTAATTTCAGAGTCTCTTAATGCTAGATTAACTATTGAACAATATAATCAGCGGTCAATATCATTATATTTCCACCATGTCCGTTGCAATCAATCCTAACTACATGTTTTGGTGTCTGTGTTATTAATGTGTGCGCGTTTTCAAAATGAGTTATTGATGTCAATTTATGATCGATTGCGCCAGATGTATAAATAGCCTCTACTGATAGCTTACATAAATCATAGTTCATTTTTTCAGCATAAAGAAAATCCCAATCACCATAATTAGACCTTTTTCCATCTGCTACTAATGGGTCAATACCATTACTAGAATGTGCATAAAAACCAGAGCAGGCAATCATTAACAAGCTAGCAACTATGTATCCTTTCATCTCACCATCCCGTCAATTAGTTTCAGTCATGTTAGCTTAGCGGAAGTGCAAATTAAAGTTAATTAGTTGGAGGCACATAGCCTGGGAACATAGTCAAAGTGCAATGCGTTATTAGAAATATGATTACGACTAACACCGTCATCCCAACCCAAGGATTCCATGGTTTCATTGAAAATCTCCATTTTTCATTGATAAAACATCATCCTGGAATGTTGGCATTTGGAGCTATAGTCATAGTGCATTTTGCTATAGCGAATATAATAGAGAAATATATTAAGTACCCAAGCCAATTACGTATATCACCCCCTCCAGTTGTATAGAAAACAAATACTAGGATAGATACAGATTTCAGGCAATAACCAGCAATACCCCTAGCAAGTTGATGATAATAACGCTTGGTATGCAGGATTAAAAAGAGCAGGAATAGAAAACTTCCGCTTTCATGACTTGCGGCATACATGGGCTAGTTGGTTAATTCAGTCTGGCGTCCCGCTTTCAGTTCTACAAGAAATGGGCGGCTGGGAGTCGGTTGATATGGTGAGAAGATATGCTCATTTAGCACCTAATCATTTAACTGAACATGCGAAGCAAATAGACACGATTTTCGGTACTTGCGTCCCAAATACGTCCCAGTTAGCAAAAGTGGAGAATTTTAAATGATAGTAATTGATTGAAAATTAATGGTACGCCCTACAGGATTCGAACCTGTGACCTACGGCTTAGAAGGCCGTTGCTCTATCCAACTGAGCTAAGGGCGCATTGATAATGCAGGCAGCCTATCTGGCTGATGGCGTTGAATTATACGGTTGCTGAGCGCTGAGTCAATGGCTTTTCGCTACTAAAATAACTATATGCTCATTTTATGTAATAGTTTGAACTGACAAGGGCGCTAACTTCTGACAAAATAGAGCCATTACCGTGTCTCATATATGGATTAAGTTACAGATGTTAGCAAAAATTATTGATGGGAAAACGATTGCGCAGACAATTAGGCAGGAAGTTGCCCAAAAAGTACAATTACGTTTAGAACAGGGAAAACGTGCTCCCGGTCTTGCCGTTATTTTAGTCGGCGCTAACCCAGCTTCACAAATCTATGTCGGCAGCAAACGCCGCGCTTGTGAAGAAGTCGGTTTTATTTCACGCTCTTATGATTTACCAGATACAACGACAGAAGCTGAATTACTCAAGCTAATTGATGATTTAAACCAAGATGCTGAAATTGATGGAATTTTAGTTCAATTACCATTACCTGCGGGTATTGATAATGTCAAAGTCATTGAGCGCATTCATCCAGACAAAGACGTTGATGGTTTTCATCCCTATAATGTTGGTCGCTTGTGCCAACGTGCACCACGCCTTCGTCCATGCACTCCCAAAGGGATTGTTACTCTACTTGAGCGTTGCGGTATCAACACTTATGGTTTAAACGCCGTCATTATTGGCGCATCCAACATTGTTGGTCGTCCAATGAGCCTAGAGCTTCTGCTAGCAGGTTGCACCACAACAGTAACGCATCGCTTTACCAAAGATTTAGAACACCATGTTCGCCATGCTGATTTAGTTGTCGTCGCTGTGGGGAAACCCAATTTTATTCCTGGTGAATGGATTAAACCTGGAGCGATTGTGGTCGATGTCGGTATTAATCGTTTAGAGAGCGGCAAAGTCACGGGGGATGTCGATTTTGACGAAGCCGCGAAAAACGCCGCTTGGATAACCCCTGTTCCTGGTGGTGTTGGCCCAATGACTGTTGCAACTTTAATTCAAAACACCCTTCAGGCATGTGAAGAGTACCACGATATTTAATGTAATTTTGGAGTTATCATGGATATATTCAATTTAAATGGCCATCCACACGTCGAACTGTGTGATTTGCTAAAAATTGAAGGCTGGGCTGAAAGCGGTGCAATGGCAAAAGCCATGATTGCAGATGGCTTAGTTGAAGTTGATGGCGTGGTCGAAACACGCAAACGCTGTAAAATTGTAGCGGGTAAAATCGTTTCAATGGGCAGCGAAAAAATCAAAGTTGTAGAATAGTAGAATAGATACAATTAGGTAAGCTGAAAAATTTCAGCTTACCTCCTTTCTAGAATCAACAATGCACTCCCCCTCCCTTTTATTCAAAATATTCTGATTTATTACAAGACTGACAAAGCCATTTTGAAGTTCTAGGCGAATTTTTTCTTTAAATCATTTTTACTGTATTAAGTATTTAAGCAATCAAATATATTGAAAAATTAATTTATTGTTTTATATAAATAAAAAGCTTCAGCAACCACTTCAGCTTTAACTTAAAACAGATAAAAAACGCGAAAATCCCCCCTTATAAAAATTTAACTTAGATCTCATTTTTTGTATTTCACACCTTAACTGCATAGACAAGACTAAACGATTCAGCTAATCTTGTTAACGATAACATGATTAACAAATAATCAGGTCCGCTTGCAAGTCTTCTGGCTGATCCGTCTATGAATAATAATCAGGAGAAATTATGTTTAACTTACCAATAAGTGATATCCACCTTGCAGCTGCTGCATCTGATAAAAAAAATGCAATAGAACAAGTCGCTAAAGCATTAGAAAATGCTGGCTATGCAAAAAGCGGTTATGCGCAAGGGATGCTTAACCGAGAAACCCAAGCTCCTACCTTTTTAGGAAATGGCATCGCTATCCCACACGGGACAACAGAGACACGAGACCAAGTGTTGAAAACAGGTTTTGCTGTTTTCCAATTCCCTGATGGTATTGATTGGGGTGATAACCAAACTGCTTATATTGTTATTGGCATTGCCGCTCAATCAAACGAACATCTCGAATTACTTCGTCAATTAACCCATATAATCAGTGATGAACACACAGCGGATGCAATGGCCAAAGCAAACACCCCTGAAGCCTTAAAACAACTTCTAATGGGTGAACGCCAAACTCAACCGGTGAAACTTGATGACTCTATGGTCACGGTTAATGCCAGTGTTGATAATATAAACACATTAAAAATACAGAATATTATTAACCTACAAAACGCCCAAGCTGTTAGCACCGACTTCATTACCCAAGTTCTCACTCAAACACCTTCATATTTAGGCCAAGGTATTTGGTTAAGTGATAGCCCTATTGGAAATATTCAGAATGCAATTGCAATAGCGACCGTAAAAAAACCATTTAACTTTCAAGATAACCCAGTCAATGCCCTGATCACCCTTTCTTATGCCAACTATCAAATAGAGTCTTTTTTAATAAAAATTAATGGCTTATTGAAAAATAAAGAAGTAAATCTAATTTCCGATGATGGTAACGTTAACAGCCTAATTGGTTTATTGCGCAGTGAAAACTCACACGAAGAAAACGGATCATCGGATACGAGTACATCTGGAATCACTCAGGACTTCACCATTCTTAATCCACATGGGTTACATACGCGCCCTAGCACCCAGTTAGTTACCACCATTAAGCAATTCGAAAGCACGATTACCGTCAGTAATCTTGATGGTACTGCAACTCCCGTAAATGGCCGTAGCTTAATGAAAATTGTTAGTTTAGGCGCTAAATGTGGGCACCGTTTACGAATTCACGCAGAAGGCATAGATGCACAAGAAGCCATCGTTAGCATCGGTGAGGCAATTAATTCAGGTCTTGGAGAAGAAATCGCATGAGCAGAAGAGTCGCCACTATCACTTTAAACCCCGCCTATGATTTGGTTGGGCTTTTGCCCGATATACATCGAGGTGATGTGAATTTAGTCAAAACGGCTGGGCTTCATGCCGCTGGAAAAGGCATAAATGTGGCCAAAGTACTTAAAAATTTAGGAATTGATGTCACTGTTGGTGGTTTTTTGGGCAAAGAAAACCAAGATGGTTTTCAAAAAGTTTTCAGCGAAACAGGAATTGCTAACCGCTTTCAAGTTGTTGAAGGCCGCACCCGTATCAATGTGAAACTGACAGAGCACACCGGCGAAGTTACCGATTTTAACTTCTCAGGCTTCAGTGTCACTAAAGCGGACTGGCAACGTTTCGTCACCGACTCACTTAGCTGGGCAGGTCAGTTTGATATGATTTGCGTCAGTGGGAGCTTGCCTCAAGGAGTTGATTTAAAAGACTTTACTCAATGGATGTTACGCCTTAGAGAACAGTGCATGTGTGTCATTTTTGATAGTAGCCGCGAAGCCTTTGTCGCTGGGCTCAAAGCTTCTCCTTGGTTAGTAAAACCTAATCATCGTGAACTTGAAATTTGGGCAGGCAAACCGCTCCCAACTCATCAAGATATCGTTGATGCTGCGAATCAACTTCGCCAACAAGGTATTGCGCATGTAGTAGTTTCTTTAGGCGAAAAAGGCGCTATGTGGGTCAATTCATCAGGTGCTTGGTTTGCTAAACCACCTGAATGTGACGTTATTAGTACCGTTGGCGCAGGGGATTCAATGGTTGGTGGATTAATTTATGGGTTAATGATGAGGCAAACAAGTGAGCACACACTACGCTTGGCTACCGCTATCTCCGCGCTCGCAGTCTCTCAACCCAATGTCGGTATCACTGACCGAGCGCAACTTGCACATATGATGACAAAGGTTGACTTACAACCGTTTACGGCTGAATGAGGATGAAAAACATGAAAATATTAATCGCTCCAAGCCACCAGCAAGGCCCTGCTATTTGCTGGCTAGCCATCGATGCTTTAAAGAATGTATCTGCCTTACAAAATATCACTTTCACTGAACAACTTACTGATGCAGATATTGTGATTTGTTTTGATACCGAGTTACCTGAAAATTTTAATTGTGCAGATAAAAAAATCTATTTCGGTCACCCCGATATCGCTGTTAGGCAACCTGCTGAATTCCTAACATCAGCAATTAACGAAGCCACACTTTGTGAGCAACACATCAGTGAGCCACAGCACACGAAATCGTACTCTGTATTAGCCGTTACAGCGTGCCCTACAGGGGTTGCGCACACCTATATGTCTGCAGAAGCACTTGAAGCTGAAGCAAAAAAACGCGGCTGGAATATCAAAGTTGAAACCCGTGGTTCTGTCGGGGTTGGGAATGAAATTACGCCAGAAGAAATTGCACAAGCTGACTTAGTCATTGTCGCAGCTGATATCGAAGTCAATGTGGATAAGTTTACGGGGAAACCCATGTACCGCACCTCCACCAGTGCCGCATTGAAGAAAACAGCACAAGAAATGGATAGAGCAGTAAAAGAAGCGAATATATTCACACCACAAAATGGAAAAAATTCATCACAATCAAGCCAATCCAACGAAAAACGCGGAGTATATAAACACTTACTTACCGGGGTATCATATATGCTCCCCATGGTTGTCGCTGGGGGATTATGTACTGCGCTTTCATTTGCATTTGGCTTAGATGCATCCAATGTAGAAGGATCACTGGCTTGGGCGCTTAGCCTCATTGGCGGGCAAACTGCCCTTGCCTTAATGGTCCCCGTGTTATCCGGTTATATCGCCTATTCCATTGCCGACAGAACGGGTTTAACCCCAGGTTTAGTCGGTGGGGTACTTGCAACCACTTTAGGCGCCGGTTTCTTAGGCGGGATCATTTCCGGTTTCCTTGCGGGTTATAGTGCTCACTTTATTAGCACCCGATTAAAATTGCCACAAACTATGGAAGCGTTAAAACCAATTTTAATCGTGCCACTCATTTCCACTTTATTTACGGGTTTAGCCATGATCTATGTTATTGGTCACCCTGTAGCGTGGTTAATGGATTGGCTAACTAACTGGCTAAATACCATGGGGACGACTAATGCGGTGATCTTAGGCGCAATTTTAGGGGCGATGATGTGTACGGATATGGGAGGCCCTGTCAATAAAGCGGCATATGCCTTTGGTGTCGGTCTATTAAGTTCACAAACCTATGCACCAATGGCGGCAATTATGGCAGCGGGGATGGTGCCACCGCTGGCAATGGGTGTTGCAACACTATTAGCACGACATAAATTTGTACCTGCTGAACGCGAAGCAGGTAAAGCCTCTTTTGTTCTAGGCTTATGTTTTATTTCAGAAGGTGCAATCCCATTTGCCGCCAAAGACCCGATTCGTGTTCTTCCTGTTTGCATTATTGGTGGCGCGATAACTGGGGCGCTATCCATGTACTTTGGTATTCAGCTAATGGCGCCTCACGGTGGTTTATTTGTGCTGTTAATACCCGGAGCTATTAATCATGTATTGATGTATTTATTCGCGATAGTAGCTGGCACGGTGGTTTCTGGTGTGCTTTATGCCATTGTCAAAAAAACAACGCCCAAAGAGGCTCAACAAGAAATGGCGAGTATCGCTTAATCACACAACTTTAAGTTCCATTCCTAGTCCCTGTTGGTAGTCTTACTTCCCCCTTAACTGGGGGATTTTTTATCCATTTAATCACGTCCCTATGAGGTTTGCCGCATATTCATCATTAAAATGAAGTAGAGAAACACCGTTATGAGATTGATATAACTCTGATTTTGCTCTAATCTTAGCTTTTTCATCCCCGACTTTATCCGCGTAATTGGATAACTCATACCAATCATTTTTTTCAATTACCATTTCAGACCAGTTTGTGGCATGTACAACTCTCATAGAAACTGATTTTCCATTTTTAGCAATACATACTGTACGGTTATCAATATCAAGATAACCCAATTTATTTTCAGATAAAGCACAAGGAAAAGAGGAAACTATATATTCGCCATATTGCTTAATTTTGGGATGGCTAAAATATCGAGGAACATTATTCTCCAAAAAACTATTATCTGACGCTAAGACAAGTAAAACATCTGGTGCATTAGTGAGTAATTCATCGAAATGTTTTGTTAGATGCGCTATATTCACTGGCGTTTTTTCAACAACAGTATTCGCATTTATGGTTCCCTGAGAACGTATTTCCCCAATCTCAAATTTTTTGACCATATTCCTAGAACTTGGTTTTACTCGGGTTTCTACATTCACTGTTTTATCTGTATTTTTAATTACTCTAATTAATGTGCTAAACCAATTATATAAACGATTTTTTAATTTATGCGTATTACTAGGCCTCTTAACATTAGTGCTATTTACTAATCTAATAGTGTCATATACTTTATTTCCTCTTTTACTATCTTGCACTCGAAAAAAATTAAAGTTCACGCTAATTGTATTAACCTCTTTAGACATAATCCCCCCTATATTATTGTTGTTAATTTAAACTATGCTTCATTAACGACGATTATTTTATAAGTGAATAATCATGTCTTTCAAATTTAGCCATCCAAATAAAAGCGGCTAGATATCTATATCTAACCGCTTAAATATTTATAACTTTTTTAACTCAATTAGCATTCGAAATATGACTCTTATTAATACGCTAAATAGTTCGTGTTGTGGCTAGGCGCCGAACGCGGATAACTTGGGGAGCATACAAAAGTATGTGACCCAAGTAGCCAAGTGATGGCAACACCGCCACAGCGCGAAATATGACGCGTATTATTTGCGACGCCACGTAGTGCCAGAAGCACCATCTTCAAGCACAATCCCCATGGCAGTAAGTTCATCACGAGCCGCATCCGCTTGCGCCCAATCTTTATTCTTACGTGCATCTAGACGTTGTTGAATTAATGCCTCAATTTTTGCCACTTCCGCATCATCTTCAGTTTGTGCGCCGCCTTTTAAAAAGACTTCTGGGTCTTGTTCTAGTAAACCCAGCACGCTTGCTAACTCACGCAATTGTGCAGCCATACCATTTGCTGCTGACATATCTTCTGATTTCAGGCGGTTAACTTCACGAACCATATCAAATAATACCGAATAGGCTTCAGGTGTATTAAAGTCATCATTCATCGCTTCAATGAAACGTGCTTTAAATTCATCACCACCAGCAGGTACGGCTGACTTATCTGTACCACGTAATGCAGTGTACATACGCTCAAGTGCTGAACGTGCCTGCTTCAAATTTTCTTCTGTGTAGTTTAATTGGCTGCGGTAATGGCCTGATAACAGAAAATAACGCACTGTTTCTGCATCGTAATACTCAAGTACGTCACGAATAGTAAAGAAGTTATTGAGAGATTTAGACATTTTCTCTCTGTCTACCATGACCATACCGGAGTGCATCCAGTAGTTCACGTAAGGGCCATCATGAGCACAGGTAGATTGAGCAATTTCATTTTCATGGTGTGGGAACATTAAATCAGAGCCGCCACCATGAATATCAAAATGGTTGCCTAACGTTTTGCTGTTCATTGCCGAACATTCAATGTGCCAGCCTGGGCGGCCTAAACCCCATGGGGATTCCCAACTTGGTTCGCCTTCTTTAGACATTTTCCACAAGACGAAATCCATTGGATTACGTTTTACATCAGCGACCTCGACGCGAGCACCTGCTTGCAACTGCTCTAAATCTTGGCGAGATAACAGACCATAATTTGGGTCGGTTTTGACTTCAAACATCACATCGCCATTCGCAGCGACATAAGCATGACCACGCTCTATCAAGCTTTGGGTTAATTCAATAATTTCACCAATATGACGCGTTGCTCGTGGTTCGCTATCAGGGCGTAAAATATTTAAGGCATCAAAATCTTTGTGCATTTCAGCCAACATACGCGTTGTTAGCGCTTCGACGCTTTCATTATTTTCTGCTGCACGTTTGATGATTTTATCGTCAATATCGGTGACGTTGCGTACATAATTTAAGTCGTAACCCAAATAACGTAAATAGCGGCTAATTGCATCAAATGCCACAAATGTACGGCCGTGGCCGATATGACACAAGTCGTAGATAGTGATGCCACACACATACATCCCAATCTTCCCTGCGTGGATGGGCTTAAACTCTTCTTTTTGACGACTTAGTGTATTAAAAATTTGTAGCATCTGAACTTTTCCATTTATTTGAAAAATGATTATCGATTTCTACCGATAAAATATCATGTTATTGAACCCCGATCACCTTAAGAATGCAAGGGTTTACCCGCTTCCTTTTCAGTTTATTGATTAGGTTTAATACACATCTATTATGCTATAAACGGCCGACTAAGCTTCCTTCCGCTTCAAGTCAGGTTTTATCTGTGATA
Organism: Providencia sp. PROV156; assembly: GCF_028480905.1. NCBI lineage: Bacteria > Pseudomonadati > Pseudomonadota > Gammaproteobacteria > Enterobacterales > Morganellaceae > Providencia > Providencia sp. PROV156. Next base: position 128,759 of record NZ_JAMPPE010000001.1, read on the forward strand.
TAAACGTGCTGATCTCAACGCTTTCGCAAGTTAGCGCACAAAAAACAATTATTCAGGATAGCTATTATGGTTACATTTCATACCAATCACGGTGACATTGTTATCAAAACGTTTGACGATAAAGCACCCGTTACAGTCGAAAACTTTTTAACTTATTGCCGTGAAGGTTTTTACAATAATACCATTTTCCATCGTGTTATTAATGGTTTCATGATCCAAGGCGGTGGTTTTGAGCCAGGAATGGAACAAAAAAACACTAAAGCGCCTATTAAAAACGAAGCAAACAACGGTTTAAAAAATACCCGTGGTACTTTGGCAATGGCTCGTACTAACGACCCTCATTCAGCAACAGCACAATTCTTTATCAACGTTGTTGACAACGACTTCTTGAACTTCCGTTCAGAGCGTCCAGATGGCTGGGGCTACTGTGTATTTGCTGAAGTCGTTGAAGGCATGGATGTTGTTGACAAAATCAAAGGTGTTTCAACTGGCCGCAGCGGGTTCCACCAAGACGTTCCACGCGAAGACGTCATCATTGAAAAAGTGACTGTCAGCGAGTAAACCTGAACGCATGTCCACTTACATCATTGCAGATTTGCATTTGAGTGAAGATGAACCGGCGATCACCGCCGGTTTTATTAATTTTATTCAACAGCAAGCCATCCATGCCGAAAGCCTATATATTCTCGGTGATTTTTTTAATTATTGGGTGGGCGATGATGATAACAATCCGCTACATCAACAAGTGGCCAACGAACTCAAACAACTCACTGACCGTGGAATTCCCTGCTATTTCATTCATGGAAATCGGGATTTTTTAATCGGTCAACGCTATGCGAAACAGTGTGGCATGACCATACTCCCGCAGGAAACATTGCTCGAACTTTACGGCAAGCGCATTTTAATTCTGCATGGTGATACATTATGCATTGACGATGCTGCCTATCAAAATTACCGTAAAAAAGTTCATACCCCTTGGGTTCAACGGCTGTTTTTGTTACTCCCTCTTTTTGTGCGTCGCCGTATCGCGCAAAAAATGCGCCAAAATAGCCAGTATGCAAGCAGCATGAAAGCCGAGTCGATTATGGACGTCAATTCACAAGCCGTTATTGATGCATTACAAAGGCACCAAGCGCAATGGATGATCCATGGTCATACTCACCGCCCTGCTATTCATGAAGTAAATATTGGAGGCAAGTTGCATTATCGGGGTGTATTAGGTGCTTGGCACTATGAAGGTTCCGCCTTTGTAATAAACGAGCAAGGTATTGAACTGATTTTCTTTCCTTTCGAGTAATTTTGCCTAACGAACCATTTTTAATATATCGCCACAACTGTTTGCTCACTTATTAATCACGCAAACGTTTTCCTTGCTGCTTTACCATGATATGATCGAGACAATTCAATTTCCCACCTCAGGGTGATGTTTTTTTCAATACAGGAAAGCACCAAATGACTGCCCAAGTTCCTGCTCAATCTGCGGCAAAAATTGCCATTGTTATGGGTTCGAAAAGTGATTGGACGACAATGCAGCACGCAGCTGATGTATTAACTGAACTCCAAATCCCTTTTCACGTCGAAATCGTCTCTGCACATCGCACCCCGGATAAATTATTTTCCTTTGCTGAAAATGCGAAAAAAAATGGGTTTGATGTGATTATTGCAGGTGCTGGTGGTGCTGCTCACTTACCAGGAATGATCGCCGCTAAAACATTAGTCCCTGTTTTTGGTGTTCCTGTACAAAGCGCTGCATTAAGTGGTGTTGACAGCCTATATTCTATCGTGCAAATGCCTAAAGGTATCCCTGTAGGCACACTAGCCATCGGCAAAGCAGGTGCCGCAAATGCAGCACTTTTAGCCGCTCAAGTATTAGCAATAAGTGATACTGCTATTTTCAACCGCCTCTCAGCGTGGCGAGAAGCCCAAACCAATGATGTGCTAAACAACCCAGACCCGAGGGAAGCATAATGAAACCCGTTTGTGTGCTTGGTAATGGCCAACTCGGCCGCATGCTGCGTCAAGCGGGTGAGCCATTAGGCATTGCTGTTTTTCCTGTAGGGCTTGATGCAGAACCTGAAGCGGTTCCTTATCAGCAAAGCGTCATCACCGCTGAAATTGAACGTTGGCCAGAAACCCCGCTAACAAAAGAATTAGCTCGCCATAATGCATTTATTAACCGTGATATTTTTCCACGTTTAGCCGATAGGTTTCCACAAAAAAGCTTATTTGATAGCTTACAACTTTCTACTGCACCTTGGGCATTATTAGAATCCCCTGAACAATGGCCTGAGCTGTTTGCCACACTCGGTGAGTTTCTCATTGTAAAACGCAGAACTGGTGGCTATGACGGGCGAGGTCAATGGCGTGTTCGCCCTGGTGATGAAAAAGACCTGCCTGCTGAAATTTATGGTGAATGCATCGTTGAACAAGGTATCCCTTTTGACGCGGAAGTGTCTGTCATTGGTGCCCGAAATGCAGCGGGGGAATCCGTTTTTTACCCGATCACCCATAATTTACACCAAGAAGGCATTTTGCGTACCAGTGTGGCCTTCCCTAAGTCAACTAATCCGCAACAAGAACAAGCTCAAGCTATGCTCAGCGCAGTGATGGATGAACTTGGTTATATCGGTGTGATGGCAATGGAATGCTTTGTCGTGGGCAATAACTTGCTGATTAACGAAATTGCGCCTCGAGTACATAATAGCGGCCATTGGACACAAAATGGCGCATCCATTAGCCAGTTTGAGTTACATCTACGTGCTATTTTAAACCTGCCAATGCCATCTCCAGAGGTATATAGCCCTGCCGTGATGGTCAATTTAATCGGTACTGATGTAAATATAGACTGGCTGAGCTTACCCCTCGTTCACCTTCACTGGTATGAAAAAGAGGTACGCCCTGCCCGAAAAGTGGGTCATTTGAACCTTTCCCATCGTGATTGCCACCAATTATCTGCCACACTGGCGGCTTTGATCCCTCTTTTGCCAAATGAGTACAAAAGTGGCATTGAGTGGGCAAATGCAAAATTAGACTGGTACTCTCATCAATAAATAGGGAAAATAGCCCGATTCGATGCCCGAAACTATTTTCGGGCATTATGCTATTTTCGCCGTCATCCAGAAAACAAATATCCTGATTTAAGGTGTGCGGCATTACTGGAGTCAATATGTCCTCGCAGACTTTTAGTCCGTTTTATCAGTGGTGCATTCTTATTCTGTTAGGGCTGGTTTATTTTTTAGCCACCGCGACAACCTTTACCTCTCTTGGCGTGGTTTTACCTGAGATGATTAGTGAGCTCAAATGGAGCTGGAGTGAGGCTGGTTTTGGTTTTACGCTACTGGGTTTAACTTGCGGGCTAGCGAGTTTTCTCCCGTCTCTGTTAATCCGCAAAGTGGGTGTACGAGCCACTTTATTGCTAGGCACCAGTGTCTTTGTTGCTGGCTTTTATAGCCTTTATTCCACACAAGCCATCAGCACCTATTTTTTAGGTACTGCATTGATTGGTATTGGTTTCACCTTACTCGCCACGGTTCCGGGGACTTATGTACTTTCGCGGCTATTTGAAAAACAATCCCTTGCCTTTGGGTTATATTTCACCATCGGGGGCTTGGGGGGTGTTGCAGGCCCTTGGATTTACTTTTACGCATCAAACCAATTAGGCTCATGGCGTATGCATTGGGTTCTATGTGCCGTTTATCTTAGCATTGTCACGTTAATCACAATTTTTATGCTACGAGAAGGTAAAAAAGAGCAAGAGCACGCAAAAAAGGTGATGCAAAAACAAGTTAGTGACGCAAGTAAACCTATTTATCGCACTGCAGAAGTATGGACGGTCGGCAGAGCACTACGTACATGGCAGTTCTACTTGATTGCTGCAACTTATACCTCGTTTTTATGGTGTGGTATCACCGTTAACAGTTTTGCTGTCGCCCATATTGAAGAGCGCGGCTTTGGCATGACAGTGGCGGTTTCGTTATTAAGCACAATGGCATTTGTGAATGCATTCTCAAGGTTTATTGGTGGAGCCGCAGGCGAATGGTTAGAACCGAAGAAACTATTAATCGGTAGCCTAATTATCATGGTATTAGGTGTCATTTTCCTCAGTATTGCCACCTCATGGCTTTGGCTTATTTTATTTGTGTTATGCGTTGGTATTGGCTACGGCATGACCTTTTTGGCATCCAGTGTTTTACTGTCAAATTATTTCGGCCGAGGCCCATACTTAGAACTATTCTCTGTCGTAAATTTAATTTCAACGGTTGCCTGCTTAGCGCCTTTTATTGCGGGTGCAATAAAAGATTTCACAGGAAGTTTCACCCCTGCTTTTTTGGTTATCGCGGCTCCCGTTGTGGTTATTTTATTCCTTACTTTGATGATGAAGCCCCCTGCTCTCAATCACAAATAAAAAATCCCGAGTGATTAGCTCGGGAAAATTAAAACCAAAGGGAAAACAAGCTTAAGACCAGATATTGGATCAAAACATACTGCTTATTTGCGCCACCGAAAAAATTAAATGGTGGCGCAAAATCAATTACGGTTTTAACAACTCAGGGACGTTTAATAAGATAAACTCATTATCATCCGCTTTATTTGGCTCACGGCTAGATGAAAACGGATAGTTATTGTCATTACCAACAATAATGTGTTCACTATCAACCACATCCACGTTTTCAATAGTGAAGAATGGGAAAGTAAACACTCCGTCATTAAGCGGTTTTCTTGCCATATTGTTCGGGTCTTTGATATTCATTAAATCAATATAAGCCTGCTTATCTACTGGTTTGCCTATATTGTTATCTGAAAATTCAATACGATAAACACGCTTGAATTTAGCTAAATTACTAAAGCAATTTTCAGTATTACTGCTTCCCGCCGTGCAGGCTTTATCTGCTGTACCTTCACCATTATCACGCTCAATGATTAGGCCGTGGGTATCATCGATTAAGTTAAAGTCACCAATGGCATTCTGATTGTCTTCAAAGACATACAACCAGCTTCTGCCTGTCCAATTTTGTTTTTTCACATCAAACTCAAGAATACGTGCTGCGCGTTTGCCATCAACATGTTCATAATCTTGTTTGTCATCAAGCCAAATCGCCCCTTCTAGCATTGGGTAGAGCTTAGAACCGTCTGGCGATGACGCCATACCCTCAAAACCTTTTGAACGGTTGACTTGGAAATTCACTTTATCTGCGGGTTTACCCGGTGTTGTGATTTGGTAGTGATCAGGAGAAACGACTTTCTTTCCATCTACTTGTGTCTCAAATAAAGCTAATACTTTGCCATCCAAATCCATTTTGATTAGGTAAGGGCCGAACTCATCGCCAACCCATAGAGCACCACCCACAAATTGAAAACTTTCAGGGTCAAAATCACTGCCTGTTAAATAGCGTTCTTTTGTGCTCTCATTTGTAATATGAAAAGGGATAATTTTATCGGGGTCATGGAAGAAAACCGTTTTTAATGGCGTTGTATTACCTGATTGAAAATCAATATCATATTGAGTGACATACAACATCGAATCAGGAGAATTGGCTTTGTTGCCGAATCCATTATCAGTTAAAACCCAGTAAGTGCCATCCGCCATGCGTTTAATACCCGAGTGCCCTTGACGTGGCTGACCTTTAATTGGAATGTACATTCCTGTTGGGCGATCCGCGGACTTACCTTCCACTTTCCCCAAACTATCAACACGAACGCCAGTGGTAAATTTACCGCTCATTTGCATGTCTGAAGGTGCACCTTCGGGGGAAGAAACCGTTGAATTAACAGGAAGAATGGAGTGACCCGCTAACGTTGCTGGCACTTCTTGTTGTGCAAACCCGGTGATGCTAAATGAAATTAAACCAGCCAATAAAGATAACGAGCCCAGTTTACGTTTAATCGAATGGTTATTCTGCATTGTTATGTTTCCATTTTAAGGCTATCAATAATTGATGGCGGAATCATAACGTCGATGAATGAAGCTTTTATGAAGGATTGGAGACAGTTATTTTACTGAAAAACAGGTTGTTTTTATAATGTTCAAAAATAGTGGTATTAAGGTGTTTCCCTAATACCACCATGTTCTAAATAACTCGAGTTGCATGTAGATCGACCTATCTGAGCGCAGTCAATGCCCATGCAACTCGAAGTATGACGAGTATTTAACTATTAGGTAAACGACGGTGCTGACTACCTGTCCCTAATAAACGCAGTCCTAACCAACTACCACAAATAGACAATAGAATTGCCGCGCACAAAGGCAATAATACCCACATACGCCATTCTGGCTGCCAAGGGAAGTCAAACACTTTACTTTGCAACAACCATAATGCAATTTCTGCCCCAAATGCCGCCGCAAGCCCTGCCATTAAGCCAAGTAATGCAAATTCGCTCCATAATGTTCTACGCATTAACTTTTTGCTGGCGCCTAACGTTCGGTATACCACAAGCTCCCGCTCTCGCTGGCTCATTCCCACTTGAATTTGTGCCAACAGCAGTAACAAGCCACAGAAAATAACCAACACCACCATCACTTCTAAGGCTTGGCTCACTTGCTGAAGAATTTGCTGAATTTGGGTGATAATTGCACCAGTATCGAGCACATTAATGGTCGGGTAATGGCGGCTAAGTTGCGTTAATAGCTGCCCATCACCGTCATAGTGGAAGCTGCTCAGCCAAGTAGCCGGCATTTGAGAAAGACTTTCTTCAGAGAAAATAAAATAGAAGTTCGGTCGCAGGCTTTCCCAATCAACCGTACGAATACTACTGACTGTTGCACTAAAGACCTGAGCCCCAGCGTTAAATGTAAGTTTATCGCCTAATTTCAACCCGAGTTCTTTAACGACCGTTTGTTCAATTGAGACTTCTCCCGCTTTCGGTGGCCATGTCCCTTCATCAACCACATTGGCTGGCGCTAAATCAGATTGCCAAGTTAAGCTCAATTCACGTCGTACCGTATTATTATTTGGATCACGTTGATCCGCCCACTCAATCGCTGACTGGTCATTAATATCAGTTAAACGCGCTAACACCACAGGGTTGAACTCTGTAGGTTTCACGTCAAACTCAGCTAATAGCTTGGTAACAGGCTCAAGCTGTGACTGGTTCATATTAATCAAGAAATAATTCGGGCTATCTGCGGGTAATTGCTGCTGCCAACGGTCAAGCAAATCACCACGCACTAAAATCAGCAGCGCCAATAACATAAATGACAACGAAAAAGCACTCATTTGCGTGATGGTTTGCAACGGCTGGCGCAATAGACGGCTAACAGATAAACGCAAGCTTAATTGACGGAACTTAATATGGCGTAGCCCCCATAAGCCTACCCAACCAATCAGCGCAAGTAGAACGGCAACCACGACAATACCCGCCAAAATTGACCACAGCAGAGGGTTAACGCCAGCAAACACAAATAAGCCGCCAACCACAATTAAAATAACAATCGGCAGATAGTAATATAGCGGCCAAACGGGTGATTTGGCATCTTCACGTAATACTCTAGAAGGCTGAGTTGCCATCAGTTGGTAATAGGGACGGCTGCCAACAATAATCGCAATAATAAATAATGTACCAATCGCCCAAACCCAAGGCATCAAACTCGCAGGCGGCAATTCCTTCGGCAACATAGCCCCTAAGATTTGCATTAAAATGCCTTCAAAAGCCAAACCTAATAATGAGCCGAGTAAAGCCGCGGCAATTAAAATGACTAACCACTGCCCAATAATCCATTGACGCAACGCGCTACGCCCTGCGCCTAGGGTTTTTAATACCGCAATTAATTGATGGCGGCTACGACAATAATGCGTCATTGAAACCACGACCGCAGCAATGGCTAGCAGCAGGGTTAATAAAACTGACAACAATAAAAACTGTTGGGCACGTTGGAAGGTTTTCCCCACTGCACCGTTATTTTCGCTTAACGTAAACCAACGCTGATCATTTCGTAGGTCTTGCTCATATTTTTGTTGAAATGCATCAATAAGTTGGCGATCGCCGGCAAACATGTCGCGATAAGTTAACCGGCTGCCCAATTGAATTGCCCCTGTTAATGGTGCATCTTCAATTGCTATCAATACTCTTGGAGCAATCTGGAACGGGTTAAAACCGCTGTCGGGCTCTTGAATTAATTTACCCGAGACTTTTAGCGTCGCATCCCCAATATCAATGTTATCCCCTACATTGAGGTTCAATAATTCTAATAACCGCGGAGCGACTAATATTTCCCCTTTTGTCGGGGTTAACCCAGCAGGCTCTGTGATAAGCTCACCATATAATGGATATGCCTTATCCGCTGCTTTCACTAACACCAGTTGTGGCCGAGCATCTTCATCTTCTGTCGCATAAGCCATAGTAGAAAATGATATTTGTTGGCTTAACGTTAAACCCTCTTTTTGGGCCTCTTGTAACCATGCAGGGTCGCTTGGATGAGAAGATCGTAACACTAAGTCACCCGCTAATAGCTCACGGCTTTGGTAACTCATGCTATTTTCAATACGATCGCTAATTCGCCCTAAAGCCAGTACACAAGCAACAGCAAGGGTGAGTGCAAGCCAAACAATCAGTAACGAGGGGGTTTTCCATTCACGCCAAAACCAACGCCAAATCATGCTTCTTCCCTCAACTGCCCATCGACCAAGCGCAAACGGCGTTGGCAACGCGCAGCCAGCTCGTTATCGTGAGTCACTAAAATAAGGGTCGTTCCGTGCTGTTTATTCATATCAAACAGTAAATCTGCAATTTTATCCCCGGTGTGGCGATCGAGATTCCCCGTTGGTTCATCAGCAAATAAAATCTGTGGACGGCCATTAAAGGCACGAGCAAGTGCAACACGCTGTTGCTCACCCCCTGACAACTGTGGTGGCATATGTTTTAGGCGATCTTTTAAGCCTAAATCCGTCAGTAAACTCGCCGCGTGTTGGTAGCTTTCAGACTCAGATTCACCACGTAACAAAGAAGGAAGTTGCACATTTTCAATAGCATTTAAGGTTGGGATCAACATAAAGGATTGGAACACAAAACCAACACTTTGTGCCCGTAAGCGTGCCCGCTGCTCTTCGTCCATTTTAGTGAGGTCTTGACCTAATAAATTAACCGTTCCACTGGAGCCGTCATCCAACCCCGCAATAATCCCTAGCAAGGTTGATTTCCCCGAACCTGACTCCCCAATTAAAGCAATTGTTTGCCCGGACTCGACAATTAGCTCAACACCTTGCAATATAGTCAGTTCATGTTCACCTTGACCAACACGTTTAATGAGATGATGAACTTCAAGAATATTATTCGCCGACATATATTGGTATTTCTCCTGTTACTGACTGCAAGTGGGCACGCACTTGCGTCAACTAAGCTATTAATCTTAGGTGATAGCCTAAGTGCAGGCTACCGTTTACCGGCTGAGCAGGCTTGGGCCTCCTTGCTTGCCGAACGTTGGCAGAAACTTTCCCCACCCGTTGCTATTGTTAACGGTAGTATTAGTGGGAATACCTCTGCACAGGGGTTAGAACGCCTTTCCGTTTTACTCGAACAAAACAAACCTAACTGGGTATTGATCGAATTAGGTGCAAATGATGGCTTACAAGGTCTCCCAGTTGAGCAACTCGAAGCTAATTTACAACAGATTATCGAGCAAATCGTGCAATCCGGTGCGAAACCGCTCTTAATGCAAATTCGCATTCCACCTAACTATGGAAAACGTTATACGACAAGTTTCGAAAAAGTCTATCCGAAATTGGCGCAAAGTAATCAAATCCCATTACTGCCGTTTTATATGGAAACCGTGATAACTAAGCCTGAATGGATACAACAAGATGGTATTCACCCTACCGTTGAAGCCCAGCCATCCATTGCTGATTTTATGGAAAAACAGCTTTTCGAACATATTTTACCGTCTAGCAAATAAAACAGACGTTAAACAAGGGTACTAAAACGCTCTTTTATACCCGAAATAGATTCAGTTGCATGAAACCAAGGTAAAGTTATGCAAACATCGGCACGAAACAAAAAATCAGTCCTGGTCACAGGAGCATCAAGCGGTATTGGCTTTTGTGCTGCACAGACACTTCGGCAGCGTGGCTACCATGTTATTGTTGCCTGCCGTAAAGAAAGCGATATTTTACGCCTAAAAGAGCTAGGTTATGACACTGTCTCCCTTGACCTCGATAATAAGGATAGCATAGAAACCGCGGCTCAAACGGTGTTAACACTCTGTAATCACCGCCTTTTCGGATTATTCAACAACGCTGGTTTTGGGGTGTATGGCCCATTAAATAGCGTCAGCCGCGAACAACTTGAAGCCCAGTTTTCCACTAACTTTTTTGGTGTTCACCAGTTAACGTTTTTGCTATTACCTGCAATGCTAGCGCACCATGAAGGGCGAATTATCCAAACTAGTTCAGTGATGGGGGTTATTTCAACTCCCGGACGTGGCGCTTATGCTGCCAGCAAATACGCACTGGAAGCCTGGTCCGATGCACTACGCTTAGAATTGGCAGGAACAGGGGTGAAAATGAGTTTGATTGAACCGGGCCCGATTCATACGGCTTTTACTCAAAATGTTGAACAAACACAAAAAGATAAACCCGTTAAAAACCCAGGTATTGCTTCACGTTTCACCTTAACACCAGAACATGTGGTAGAAAAACTGATCCATGCGTTAGAAAGCCCGCGCCCAAAAGTACGCTATTCTGTCACGTTATTAACCGTCGCAGTGCGTATCTTAAAACGTATTTTACCTGACAAAATAATGGATAAAATACTGGCAAATCAGGGGAAAAAAGCTTGAAAAAAGCAAAATCAGCCCCACTTTATTACTATTGCTCACAAATTCTATTGATAACAAATTCAAAAGAGACTTCTTATGTTTGCTAACGCTCAGATAATTGATATTAACGAAACCAACCTACACCAAGTCATTGAACAATCAATGAACTTACCTGTCATGTTTTACTTTTGGTCACCGCGTAGCCCTCATTGCCAAGATTTCGGTACCATGTTGGAAAAAATTGCCAACGACTACGCAGGGTCATTTATTTTAGCTAAAGTTAATTGTGATGAAGAACAAATGATCGCAAGCCAGTTTGGCTTAAAAGCGATCCCTACTGTGTATGTATTACAAAATGGCCGCCCTGTTGATGGCTTTGAAGGACCACAACCAGAAGAGGTGGTGTTGGAAATTTTATCTCGTGTGCTGCCAAGCCCAGAAGAAATGAAAGCAGCACAAGCTGCTGAATTAATTGCAGAAGGTAAAACACAAGAAGCGCTGCCATTGTTAAAAGAAGCCCATCAGTTGAACCCCAAAAATAGCGACATCACGTTATTATTGGCAGAAACACAAATCGGTTTAAATCTCGTTGATGACGCACAAGCTACTTTAGAAGCTATCCCATTACAGGATAAAGACAGTCGTTACCAAGGTTTAATCGCACAAATTGAATTATTGAAGCAAGCTGCGGACACCCCTGAAATTCAGCAATTACAAGATGAATTCAATCAAGATCCACAAAATACAACGTTAGCGGTTCAATTAGCCCTAAAACTGCATGAGGTGAACCGCAACGAAGAAGCGCTGGAAATGTTATTCGGCTTTTTACGTACCGACTTGGGTGCGGGTGACGGCGCAGTAAGAAAAACCATGATGGATATTATGTCGGCAATGGGAACCGGTGATGCAATTGCCAGTAAATACCGTCGCCAAGTATATTCATTACTTTACTAATTAAGGGTTAAATATGGACTTGTTCGCCTTTGGTGCAATACCGATTATCATTTTTGTCGCTGTCGTTATTGTTTTTACCTGTGTTAAAACAGTACCGCAAGGCTTTCAATGGACCGTTGAGCGCTTCGGTCGCTATACCCGTACGTTGCAACCCGGCTTACATATTATTGTCCCATTTATGGACAAAATTGGCCGTCGCATCAATATGATGGAACAAGTCCTTGATATCCCATCTCAAGAAGTTATTTCTCGCGATAATGCCAACGTCACTATTGATGCTGTCTGCTTTATCCAAGTCGTTGACCCAGTACGTGCAGCCTATGAGGTTAGCAACCTTGAGCTTTCGGTATTGAATTTAACCATGACAAATATTCGTACCGTATTAGGTTCCATGGAACTAGACGAAATGTTGTCACAACGTGATTCCATTAATAGCCGCTTGTTGCACGTGGTGGATGAAGCAACCAACCCTTGGGGGGTCAAAATTACCCGTATCGAAATTCGTGATGTGAAGCCACCAAAAGAATTGATTAGTGCGATGAATGCGCAGATGAAGGCTGAACGTACTAAACGTGCCGATATTCTTGAGGCCGAGGGGATCCGCCAAGCGGCAATTTTAAAGGCTGAAGGTGAAAAACAGTCACAAATTCTCAAAGCCGAAGGGGAACGACAATCGGCATTTTTACAAGCCGAAGCGCGTGAAAGAGCCGCGGAAGCGGAAGCAAAAGCGACACGAATGGTATCTGAAGCTATCGCCGCTGGTGATATGCAGGCTATTAATTACTTTGTGGCGCAAAAATACACCGACGCACTGACCAGTATTGGTTCTGCCGAAAACAGCAAAGTCATCATGATGCCATTAGAAGCCAGTAATTTAATGGGCGCAATTGGTGGGATTACTGAGCTAATCGGCGAAAGCAAGAAAACCAGTGCGATGAAAAAGCAGGTAAAAGAATGATAGAGCTTATCAGTGCTCAACCCGCATGGTTTTGGCTGTGCCTTGGTGGGCTATTGCTGATTGGTGAACTTCTTGGTACCGCAGGCTATCTTTTATGGTCGGGTATTGCTGCGGTGCTTGTTGGGGTTATCGCTTGGGCACTGCCATTTATCGGTTGGGAGTGGCAAGGGATTTTATTTGCCATTTTTACCGTTGTCTCTGCTGTGTTATGGCGCAACTGGTTGAGGAATAGGCAAAAAAATAAGGCAGATAACGTCAACCAAATTAGCCATCAACTCATCGGTGTTAAAGGCCGTTTGTTGTCAGATACTGAAGAAGGATTTAGCCGTGTACGCCTTGCGGATGGCAGTTGGCGTGTCTATAGCGACACGCCATTAAGTGCCAATACAGAAGTGGTGGTCATCGCAGTAGACGGCATCACCTTGCAGGTTAAGCCTTCGCATGATGACAACACCCACGTGCCAAGTGGTCAATAATTGGGCAATCTGCACCATCATCCCCAGGGCATACGTCCACGAGCTCTTGTAATGTATCTCTAATGGCAGACAATTTAACAATTGTCTGCTCTATTTCATTTATCTTAGCTATCGTTGTCGTCTTTACATCAGCACTATGTCTGGTTGGATCACGAAATAAACCTAATAGCTCGCCACATTCATCCAAGGTAAAACCCACATCTTTTGCCTGTTTAAGCAATACGAGTTCGTTTAAATGACGCTCCTGATAATAACGGTAGCTATTTTCCCCTCTTTCAGGCGGTGTAATTAGCCCTTTGTCTTCATAAAAACGAATAGCTTTTGCAGTTAGGCCCGTTTTTTTGGCAATTTCACTAATATTCATAATTCCTCTTGACCTTAACCTTGCTGGAAGGTGTAACCTTTGCTCATTGTCGAATTATAGACCTAATTGTAGATAAAGTTATAGACCCAATACATCAAACGGGTTTTGGAGGCTGCAAAATGAGTAACATGATTATTTTAAAATTACAGGGGCTAAGCTGCATGCACTGTGTCGGCTCAGTCACTAAAGCGCTCGAAGGGCGCGGTGATGTCACTAACTTAAAAGTCACTATCGATTATGCCGTGATGGAAAGTGATGCCAATGTGGCTGATTTAATTAAAACCATCGTTGACGCAGGTTATGAGGCTGAAGTGGCTACAGCCCCAGATATCGAATTACAACTTTCTGGCCTCAACTGTATGAAATGTGCGGGTAAAACACAAAAAGCACTCGAAGAGGTTGACGGTGTCGCCGCTGCTGTTGTCGATACGACTAGCGCCAAGGTATATGGCACTGCTGATGCGCAAACGTTAATCGCTGCCGTTCAACAAGCTGGCTACAATGCAGAACTGGCTCAAACAAAAGCGATCACTTTAGCCCTTTCGGGTCTAACTTGCATGAAATGTGCCGCTAAAACACAGCAGGCGCTAGAAGCGGTTGATGGTGTTGAAAGCGCAACTGTCGATACCCAAACCGCTGTTGTTCGTGGTACGGCCTCCGTAGACGTCTTAATTGCTGCGGTTCAAGCCGCTGGCTACCAAGCCACTGAGAATGAATCTCACCCAAAAACTGAGCCGCTGAGTACCACAACTGAACAGCCGGAAGCTGATTCAGCGGCAATCTGTGAGATCCCGGCACAAGAGTCTGATTTAGGTGAACAGCCCGAAATTAGCCCAATGGATGACAGCATACAGTTACTGCTCGATGGCATGACCTGTGCCAGTTGTGTCAACAAAGTCCAGAAAGCCTTAAATAGCGTACCGGGCGTTGAAAATGCACGTGTCAACTTAGCTGAGCGCAGTGCTTTAGTCACCGGAACTGCTGAACCAAATGATTTAATCGACGCGGTTGTCAAAGCAGGCTATGGCGCGGAGATCATTCAAGATGAAGCCAAACGCCGTGAGCGCCAACAAGAAGTCGCGCAAGCCAATATGCGCCGCTTCCGCTGGCAATCGGCATTAGCTCTTGCCCTTGGTATCCCTGTGATGGTATGGGGGATGATGGGCGATAACATGGTGCTGACTGAGCAAAACCATACCATTTGGCTCACTATTGGTGCATTAACCCTTGCGGTAATGGTATTTGCAGGTGGGCACTTTTATCGTAATGCATGGCAAAGCCTGAAAAATGGCAGCGCCACTATGGATACCTTAGTTGCGTTAGGAACAGGAGCGGCTTGGCTTTATTCGATTGTGGTGAATATTTGGCCTGAGTTATTCCCAGACCAAGCTCGCCACCTTTATTATGAAGCCAGTGCTATGATCATCGGTCTTATTAACCTTGGTCATGCCCTAGAGCAGCGAGCTCGCCAACGTTCATCAAAAGCCCTTGAACGCTTGCTAGACCTGACACCGCCAACTGCCCGTGTTGTCACAGAGCAAGGCGAAGTGGATATGCCACTGGAGCAAGTCAAAAAAGGGATGGTTTTACGCTTAGCAACCGGTGACCGTGTTCCTGTTGATGGTGAAATTATCGAAGGCGAGGTTTGGTTAGACGAAGCCATGCTAACGGGTGAGCCGATCCCACAACAAAAAAGTAAAGGGGATCAAGTCCATGCAGGTACTGTGGTACAAGATGGTACCGTGCTATTTCGTGCCGCTGCTGTCGGTAGCCAAACAACTTTAGCTCGAATTATTCACCTTGTTCGCCAAGCACAAAGCAGTAAACCACAAATTGGCCAGCTTGCTGACCGCATTTCTGCCGTGTTTGTACCAGTAGTTGTGGCTATCGCCTTAATTTCAGGTGCAGTTTGGTACTTTGTTGGGCCCGCACCACAAATTACTTACGCACTCGTTATCACCACAACCGTGTTAATTATTGCGTGTCCTTGTGCCCTTGGCCTTGCAACACCAATGTCGATTATTTCTGGCGTGGGCCGAGCGGCTGAGTTTGGCGTGTTGGTACGGGATGCAGATGCATTACAGCAAGCAAGTGAGTTAGATACCATTGTCTTTGATAAAACAGGCACATTGACTGAAGGCATGCCTCAAGTTACGGATATCCACGTGTTTAATGGGTTCGAACAAGATACCGCCTTACAGTTTGCCGCTTCATTGGAAAATGGCTCTAATCACCCACTTGCCCGCGCTGTTTTAAATCGCGCAAAAGGCTTAACACTACCCGCTAATGAGCAGTTTAGAACCTTAGCTGGGTTAGGTATTAGTGCAATAATTAATGGCCAAACTATTTTGTTAGGTAACCAAAAACTGTTAGCGCAAAATAATGTTGATACCCGTGATGTTGAAGAAACATTACACCAACAAGCCACTCAAGGCGTAACGCCTGTTTTACTGGCTGTTGATGGTAAAGTTGCCGCACTGTTATCTATCCGTGACCCATTGCGTGAAGACAGCATAAGCGCGCTGGCGCGGTTACATAAACAAGGTTTCCGATTAGTCATGTTAACCGGAGATAACCCAGTAACTGCCAATGCGATAGCCAAAGAAGCGGGTATTGATGAGGTAATAGCAGGCGTCATGCCAGACGGTAAATCCGCCGCGATTGAAGCCTTACAAGCTAAAGGCCACAAAGTTGCGATGGTGGGTGATGGTATCAATGATGCCCCTGCTCTAGCCCGAGCTGACGTTGGTATTGCGATGGGCGGCGGCAGTGATATCGCTATTGAAACGGCATCGATTACCCTGATGCGCCAAAGCTTACATGGTGTAGCCGATGCAGTGTCTATTTCGAAAGGAACACTGCGTAATATGAAGCAAAACTTATTTGGGGCCTTTGTTTACAATACCTTAGGTATCCCAATTGCCGCGGGTATTTTATACCCAATTACCGGGACTTTACTTAACCCTGTCGTTGCAGGCGCAGCAATGGCTTTATCATCCATTACCGTGGTCAGTAACGCAAACCGCTTATTACGCTTTAAACCTGAAAAATAATACCCAAAAGTGGGAGGAACATGAGTTCTTCCCCTTTTTAATGATGAATGCTGTTCATATCTAAACCTTATCACCACAACACTTCATTTTCTTACTAAGTAAAAATCGCATTATTTTTTATGTCATTAATATCAAGCTAAGCCTATACTTATAAATAGTTAGTTATTTAATATTTGGAGTACAAAATGCTTAATATTGATCGTGAGAAACTCGCCAAACTTGCAGGCGAAGAGTTTAAAAAGCAACGTACCTTTTTGGTGATCTTATCCATTTTACTGTTGGCAGGTGGAATTTTTTGCATTATCAACCCAATGATTTCCGGTATTGCCGTTAGTACTGTACTTGGGGTGCTCCTGATTATTGGGGGCGTTGGCGCGATTGTGAGCATTCTAAGTACCGTGATCTATACCGGTTGGTCCCGGTTATTTGGTTTTGTTATTGGCCTTATCTATATCATTGTCGGCTACTCGTTTATTAAAGACCCGTTACAAAGTTTGGTAGCTTTGGCTATTTTAGTGGCGGCTTTATTTATCGTGGGTGGGGTCATTCGGCTGTATGTCGGCTTCCAACAAATTAGCTCAGCGGGTGGCTGGTTACAAATCATCATTGGGCTGTTAGATTTCTTTATTGCCTATTTACTTATCGGTAATGGCCCAATTACATCAATTACCTTACTGACAACCCTAATTGGTATCGAAATGGTGTTTAGTTCCTTTAGTTTGTTCACGTTACTCAGTGTATTTAAAGGTATCAGTAAAAATAATTAACCCTACCATGCCCCTTTGACAGGGGCATTTTTTCGCCTCCACGATGTCATCAATCTGCTAAAAAATGCGCAATTCGCGATGAGTATTCGCAAATTGCGGCTAGATTGTTTAACCTAATAAAATGAGAGATAACACAGGGACGAAATCGTGGGTAAACTGTTCGAAAATTTAAAAAATTGGCTTCATACGCAAACCGCTCCGGCTTACCCTTACCCTGCCATTGATATTCGGCTATCAAAAAATCTTAAATTGCACGTTGTGGGTAGCATCCATATGGGAACAGAAAATATGTTTCCTTTGTCTGCCACATTATTAGATAAACTCAATCTCGCAGATGCCTTGATCGTTGAGGCGGATATCACTGAAACTCACTCCCCATTTCCTAGCGATACCACCGAACTTCTCCCTGTCGAACAACGACTCACTCTTGATGAATATCACCTTTTTCAACAATATTGCTTAGAGCTCCGCCAATCCCCCGAACGCTTTGATGCCTTACCCTCATGGCAAATCGCCCTGATTTTGCAAGCAACCCAAGCCCAAGAGCTCGGGCTTAGAGGCCATTACGGTATTGACTACCAACTTATCCGTAATGCGCAATCACAACTCAAACCAATTATTGAACTAGAAGGAACCGCCTCTCAAGTTGAATTGCTGCTTTCTTTGCCTAATAATGGGTTAGCGTTATTACAAGACTCATTGAACCACTGGCGTGAAAACGCGCGCTCGCTACAAACGATGATAGGCTGGTGGCTAGACTACCAACCCAATAATCGTACCGCTTTACCCAATACCTTTAGCGAAGATATTTACCAAGTATTGATGAAGCAACGAAACGCGAATTGGAGCGAACAACTTAGGTCACTTCCTGATGGTAACTATGTGGTTGCCGTTGGTGCGTTACACCTGTTTGGTGAAAATAGTCTAGTAGAATATTTGCGAAACTAAGTCATAAATAGAAGGCTCAAAATGACCCCAGCCGTTAAATTACTCGAAAAACAAAAAATTTCCTTCACTTTACATCCTTATGACCACGACCCAAATGAAAGTAACTTTGGTGATGAAGCAGTACAAAAACTTGGGTTAGATGCCAAGCAAGTGTTTAAAACCTTGTTAGTCGCACTCAATGGCGATCAAAAAACGTTAGCCGTGGCCGTAACACCTGTTTCAGGGCAATTAGATTTAAAACAGGTTGCCAAAGTGTTTAAAGTCAAAAAAGTTGAAATGGCGGACCCACAAATCGCTCAAAAAACAACAGGATATTTACTTGGGGGAATTAGCCCATTAGGTCAAAAAAAGCGCTTACCAACAGTAATTGACGACCAAGCTCAGCAATATGCCACTATGTTTGTTTCAGGTGGGAAACGTGGGCTAGATATTGAACTTGCTCCTACCGATCTCGCCAAAGTGCTGAATGCAACCTTCGCTGAAATACGTAAATGATATTAACCCCGTGACAATCGCAGCGACGATTGAATGGTTATCGGCTCAAGAAGGTGGTAGGCAACAGCCGCCAGCAATTGGGTCTTACTGTGCTGTTGCTCGTTTCAGCCTCAAACCCGATGAATCTTGGAGTGTGATATTCCAGCTAGCGTTTCATTTACGCAATAGCCATAATCGACAAATAAGCCGAGGAACTGTGCGCTTTCTTGTTGAACATGCACCTCATGAATATTTATTAAATTATCATTCATTTGATATTTATGAAGGCCCTCATTTAGTCGCTCATGTTTTTTGCTCTAAATAATGACGATAAAAAGCCCCACCGCGAGCGGTGAGGCTTTCAAGGTAATAATGATTTAATTATTTATTATTATAAATAATCTCACCTTTTGGCTCATAGTCTGCCGCTTTCAGCGGGGAGTGTTTTTCAATATACCCTTTGAGCACTTCCGCATCGACAAAGCCGGTATTAACATAATTAGGGTGGTTATCAATTTTCGGGTAACCGTCCCCACCAATTGCATTGAAATTCAACGTTGCCATACGATACGTCTTGGCCGGGTCAACAGGCTTCCCATCAATTTTGACATCACTAATCGTGCCATCTTTATTCAGGGTTAAATTCACATTGTAGAACTGACCATACGCGCCTGCATCTGGTTTCATATTCGCAACCGCAGTCAGATATGGGATAACTTCATCACCTTTGAAGTCCACATAAACTAACTCATTGGCAAACGGTTGAACCTTAAGCACATCTTTATAAGTGATATCGCCACTTTCAATGGAATCACGAACACCGCCACCGCTCATAATCGCGAAATCAGCCCCTGCGCGTTCTTTTTGTGCAGCTAACAGAAGATGCCCCATATTGGTTTGCACAAAACGCACTTTACTGCGATCACCTTCAAGTTTACCTTCAACAGAGCCCACTTTAACACTCAATTGCTTGTCACCTTTTTCTTGATAAGGTGTCAGTAATTTCATCATGTCAGGGTTATGAGCAATTTCTTGCGTATAGTAAACTCGCTCGCTAGTCCCATCTTCTTTTGTGACTTTTTTCTTCAAGTTAATTGGGATTAACTGGTAGTGCTTCAGGGTAAACTTACCGTTTTTAAATTCAAAATCCGCACGGCCAACATATTTACCCCATTCATGGGCTTGCACAATCCAAGTTCCATTTTGGTTATCTGGCGCACACGGTGTACCGGGTACATAGTCTTCCTGTTTGTAGTTTTTCTTTTCTTGAGACATACAAACAGGGTCTTGTGAGTGACCACCCACTATCATATCTAAATAACCAGCGGGTAAGCTGCGTGCCATTTCTACATCGCCTGGGGCATTCGAACCATGGTTGCCATCATCATAATGCCCCATATGGGTTGCGGCGATGATAATATCTGGTTTTTCTGTCGCTCGGAGCTCTTCAACCACTTTTTTGGCTTCGTCCGCAGGCACACGGAATTCGACATCAGGGAAGTTGGCAGGGTTACCAATACGCACGGTGTCATCAGTGGTTAACCCCATAACCGCAATTTTTACACCTTGTTTATCAAAGATTTGGTAAGGTTTGAAAAGGCGTTTACCTGTACTGGTTTGATAAATATTGGCGGATAAAAACGGAAAAGTTGCCCATTTTTCTTGCTGACGCAGCGTTTCAAGTGGGTTATCAAACTCGTGGTTTCCTAATGCCATTGCATCGTAACCGACTAAGTTCATTCCTTTAAAATCAGGTTCTGCATCTTGTAAATCAGACTCTGGTACACCGGTATTAATATCGCCACCAGAGAGCAGTAAAACACTGCCACCTTGCTTAGCAACTTCGTCACGAATTTCATCAACTACCGTTTTTTGCGCTGCTAAACCATATTCACCGTGGTCGTTGTGCCAAAAGTGGCCATGATGGTCATTGGTATGCAAAATGGTAATATTGTATGTTTTGTCTTTTTCCCACGCATTTGCCATAGTTGCGGGTATTAACGCTAACGATACCGTTAATGCGCATGCCTTAAATGCAAACTTCATACATTTCTCCCTGCTGGTATAGGAATTTTTATACAGTCATATTAGATTATAGTTTGTCACTACCTGCTGTCTTATAGCATAAAAATATGAGCAGGATTTGATACCTATTGCAGAATAAGAAATTCGTTTCATAAAAATGAGATCGCCATCAAATAATTAACGAGCACTAGTTATTCACGTGATTTATTTATTCATTTAAATAAATTGTATTTCAGTTATATTAATAACAATTATGTAACACAAAAAGTTGATAATGACATGAGTGAGCAAACCACAACCCCCAACAACCCAAGCCCGTCAAAGCCATTAAATAAAACAGGGAAAACGGTCTTTAGTATCCTAACTGCGATCAGTGTTTCTCATTTACTCAATGACATGATCCAGTCACTGATCTTAGCCATTTATCCTTTATTACAATCTGATTTCTCATTGAGTTTTGCCCAAATCGGGATGATTACCCTTACTTATCAGATTACCGCATCACTGTTGCAACCGATTATTGGCTACTATACGGACAAACATCCACAACCTTATTCCTTGCCAATAGGAATGAGCTTCACGCTAACGGGGTTAATCTTGTTAGCGATGGCAGAAACCTTCCCGACCATATTACTTGCAGCAGCATTGGTTGGAACTGGTTCTTCTGTCTTCCATCCTGAATCTTCTCGTGTTGCTCGTATGGCTTCAGGGGGTCGTCATGGTCTGGCACAATCATTTTTCCAAGTCGGAGGCAACTTGGGCGCCTCCCTTGGGCCACTACTTGCAGCACTAATTATTGAACCCTACGGAAAAGGCAATATTGGCTGGTTCTCGCTCGCTGCTCTGCTTGCAATTGTTATCTTGTTGCAAGTCAGTAGCTGGTACAAACAACAACACCGCGCAGCAAGTAAAAAGCCGATCAGTGCAGGGAATGTTAAAGTCCTACCACGAAAAACAATTATTGGCTCTTTGGCAGTACTGTTAATTCTGATTTTTTCAAAATATTTCTATTTGGCAAGTATCAGTAGCTATTACACCTTTTATTTGATCGATAAGTTCGGTGTTTCTGTACAAAATGCTCAGATTCATTTGTTTGTTTTCTTATTTGCCGTTGCCGCAGGTACTATGATTGGTGGGCCAATAGGTGACAAAATAGGACGTAAATACGTTATTTGGTTCTCAATCCTTGGAGTTGCGCCATTTACCTTAATTTTACCCTATGCATCTCTTTATTGGACTGGGGTGCTTACCGTAATTATTGGTATGATTTTAGCCTCTGCATTTTCGGCTATTTTAGTCTACGCACAAGAGCTGATCCCTGGTAAAACCGGCATGGTATCAGGGTTGTTCTTTGGGTTAGCATTCGGCATGGGGGGCGTTGGCGCTGCCGTTTTAGGCCATATCGCAGACCAGACCAGTATTGAACAAGTTTATCATTATTGTGCTTTCTTACCCTTACTTGGGATTTTTACAGTATTGCTGCCAAATATTGGCAAAAAATAGATTTATTTTCTTATTTTACCCATACTTACCTAAAAATAAGTATGGGTCTTTCCTTCCATAATTAAGATTAATTTCAGATAAAAATCTCACAAACACACAGCTTGTAACGATTTAGCTCCTTTAACCTGTCTTTTTTTTAAAAACATTTCATTTTTTTAAGGAAATTTATCTCAAAAAAAGTTAGAATATAAAAACATGCAATTTGCATTTTAAAATGAAGGCCTCATTTTAAAAGTCAACGGCATGTACCCACCTTTCTATTTTTATATTCACCAGAGGAGACTAAATGGAGCATTCAACGCCCTTAATCACAACCATTGTTGGTGGTCTCGCCCTTGCATATTTGTTAGGTATGATCGCGCAGCGATTAAAAATTTCCCCTTTAGTTGGCTATCTTGCGGCCGGTGTTCTCGCAGGCCCATTTACCCCCGGCTTTGTTGCTGATGCAGCATTGGCGCCTGAACTTGCTGAAATCGGTGTTATCTTACTGATGTTTGGGGTAGGCCTACATTTTTCATTAAAAGATTTACTTGCTGTTAAAGCTATTGCCATTCCTGGAGCCATTGCACAAATCGCAGTAGCAACCTTACTGGGTCTTGGCCTGTCCATGTTATTTGGCTGGGGAATATTTACAGGTGTTGTATTCGGCCTGTGTTTATCAACCGCCAGTACCGTCGTATTACTACGTGCTTTAGAAGAACGCCAACTGATTGAAAGTCAGCGTGGGCAAATTGCTATAGGCTGGCTGATTGTTGAAGACCTCGCTATGGTCTTAACACTTGTTCTTCTGCCTGCTGCTGCGGCTATCATGAACACCGATGACGCTAGCTTCAGTGAGCTCACGTTAGGCCTTGCATGGACAATAGGTAAAGTTGTTCTATTCATATTTATTATGATTGTCGTGGGGCGTAAAGTTATCCCATGGATTTTATCACGTACCGCATCAACAGGTTCTCGTGAACTGTTTACTCTTGCCGTACTAGCACTTGCATTGGGTATTGCCTATGCCGCTGTGGCTATTTTCGATGCCTCATTTGCCCTCGGTGCGTTCTTCGCAGGGATGGTATTAAATGAGTCTGAGCTCAGCCACCGTGCTGCACAAGACACGTTGCCATTACGCGATGCCTTTGCCGTCCTGTTCTTTGTCTCAGTTGGGATGCTATTCGACCCAGTGGTATTAATTGAGCAACCACTAGGGATTTTAGCCGTTCTCGCCATTATCATTATTGGTAAATCCGCAGCCGCCTTAGTACTTGTTAGAATGTTTGGTCATTCACGGCGAACTGCATTAACCATTTCTGTTAGTCTTGCACAAATTGGTGAGTTTGCATTTATCTTAGCCGGTATGGGTTTAACCCTAGGCGTCATGGATAAAGATGCACAAAACCTAGTGTTAGCAGGTGCAATTGTCTCGATTATGCTAAATCCAGTGTTATTTAGCTTGTTAGATAAGTACCTTGAGAAAACCGAGACAATCGAAGAACAACTGCTGGAAGAGACTCTGGAAGAAGAAACCCAAGTTCCTGTCGATATCTGCGGCCACGCAATCATCGTCGGTTATGGTCGAGTAGGTGGTATGCTTGCAGACAAACTGCGTAGAAGGGAAATTCCGGTTGTTGTTGTTGAAGATACCCGCGCTCGGTTTGAAGAACTTGCTGAAAATGGCTTTAGTGCAATTTTAGGCAATGGCGCAAATAAAGATATCATTAGTCTTGCGCGTATTGAATGTGCCAAAACATTGCTTTTAACAATCCCTAATGGTTATGAAGCCGGTGAAATTGTCGCAACCGCAAAAGAAATGAACCCAGATGTCACTGTGATTGTTCGTGCCCATTATGATGATGAAGTCAGCTTTATCAAAGAGCGTGGAGCAGACCATATCATTATTGGTGAACATGAGATTGCTAAATCCATGGCGACGCTCATGTGCAATGATGTTGAAGAGTTCGGTTGTTCAATCGATGATTTTATTGATAATGACAATAAAAAAGTTGAAGGCAAAAACTTAGATGAATATCTAAAACCTAGCCACTAAACACAGCCCTATCTTTAAAGCCGTAGCCTTTGGGTTACGGCTTTTTTACGCAAACTTTTTGCTCATCTATTAGGTAGTATTCCGTAAATATAAATCACCTAGGAACTTACCGAATGAAAAAAACGTTCTTATTTCCCCTATTAACCTTGCTTGCTTCATCTGCTTATGCAGCTGAAAACTGTAGTGATGAACAACGGAATATGCATCGTGACAACTTGCATTTGATGATACAAAAAATCGTTTATGGCCCTGTCAAAACAATTAAATCTATAAACTATAGCTCGGTTCCTAAAGGCTCATCGTTAGACACTAAAACGATTGAAATGATATTTTTACCTTGTGGTGAACTGGAAAGCTATCAAAGTGAATCAAAATGGTTTTTAAATGGAGAGCTCTTCTCATCACTGAAAAGAACAATCCAGAAAAAACCAGTTTATACAATAGTAAACCTGATTTCATTCGACCAACCCGTGCAGAATATGGAAAGCAAGTTCACTTTTGAACAAGACCCATCAGGCAAAATATCAGAAATCAGAACTCAAGACCAAGCAGGCAAAGCCTATACTGTCACAGCTAAGTATAAAAATGACAAAATAGATTCGACAAAAGGGTTTTTTGAAGGGACAGAGGTGTTTTACCAATATTCCTATGATGACCAAGGTAGGTTAGCCGCTATTCATGGAAATTCAGGGCGTGATACTCGCCAATTTACTTATGACTCTGATGGCTTTTTTCAGAAAGAAACACGGGCAATTAAAATTGATACTGATGAAATAACTACCACCATTGAATGTCTCGAAACTGATAAATATGGTAATTGCTTAACTGAAACAGTAACCAATTCACATAGTAGCCAGCCAACCCCTTTAATTGAGACGTTTAAATACCAGTACCAGTACTATTAATTTGTATTCCATGAAAAATCCATGACGATAAAACGTCATGGATCATCAAGAAACTATAAATAAGCGTTATTCTGCCATTTGTACTTTGAACTCATCCCCTGTCCAAACCGGCAACCCTTGGTCTTTAAAAAACTGAATTTCCGCTGCAACACCACCGCTCTTTTCCCAGCCTGGCAATGTCAGCACAATTAAACCATCACAGCGCTTTAGAAATTCCATATCAATAGAAGACCATGCGACTTTTTGCCCCTGTGAGGCCAAGTATTGGTTAATTGGATGGGTCATCGTGATTTGGCTATAAGTAGCGATACCTTTAAGCGCAAGTTCTGCCGCAAATTTAGTACATCCAGCAAAGCGCATTTCTACGACACTGCTATCGGGGTCTGAATAAGGGCAAGCAATAAAATAGAGGCTCATAATCATTCCTAGTATTGGCGTTAATCAAATTTTGGGTAAAGTAACCCTATGAAAAATAATTAAATATATTTCATAGGGAGTGTTTATAATTGAATGATAAAAATTAAAGCTTATTCAACATCCGCAACAATAATTTTCGTTTTAGGATGTTTTTTATTTTCAGGTAATTTAAATTCTTTGCTGGTTGTCACCAAATAATCAATATTGTCCCAACTCGTCACAAAATTAATCGCATGCTTATTAGCCTTTGTGCCATCCGCTAACACCATTAATTTATCGCTGTTTTCCATCATCTTTTGCGCAATTGCGGCTTCATCGACGTGCTGGTCCATCACACCATGCAATGCATGTATCGCCCCTGCCCCAATCACTGCGTAATCTGCAAAAAACTCAGCAATATTTTTTAGCGCAATGGCACCTAAGCATGCGTTTTGTGCGGCGTTAAATTGCCCACCAATCAAAATTGTTTCGATAGTTACGTTTTCTTGTAACGTATTTGCCAATAAAGGCGAATTCGTAATAACCGTTAAATTATCAATCAACTTGATTCTTTGGCTAAATTCAAAGGTCGTCGTGCCAAAATCGATAAACAATGTGTCTCCGGGTTTAATCAGCTCCGCGGCTTTCGCTGCAATCGCTTTTTTCTCATCAACCGCGGCTTGGGCTCTTTCCGTAAAATTACGTTCAAATTTTGACTGAATGTTTACGGCTCCACCATGGACTTTTTTTAGTAACTTTTGTGTTTCAAGTTTACTAAGGTCACGACGGATAGTTTCTTGCGCGACATTAAAATGTTTAGCAAGCTCCTGTACGTAAACCTGCCCTTGAGTAGAAAGTAACTCAATGATGGTTTGATGACGTACTTTTGAGGAACGTCCCTCACACATAGTTTAATCCTTCTTAACCATTTAACTTTCCAGCACTATACAACAGTGATGCTAATTTCAGTAGCTCCCCGTTGTATTTTTGTTAAATCAATGTTTTTCAGTAAAATACGTCGGGTTGGTAAGCAGCGATGCCGTTTTTCATATAACAGAGTATTCCCAGCCATAACACGGATGGTTCCGCTTACTGGTTGTGTAACTTTGATATTAAAATCAATCTGTCGCACCGATAAATCATCAATATCTATACATGCTGGAACACTAAAACAAATTTTCGGGTCATACTGCACAGGAATACATTGGGCCACTTTTAATTGTTGCTGATGATGATTCGCTAATAAATCGTCAGCAATCCGCTCTCCTGTCACCAATCCTTCTTGATAGCATTGGTCGCCCATATCGGCAGGATGCAACATATTACCAGCGGCATAGTAACTGGCATCTGAACAACGCCCATATTGGTCTGTTACCGGTTTTCCTGTCTCCGCATCAAACCCCAAATGGCTTTTACGGATTAACGTGTTTTCACCGACAAATTGCCCCGTAAAAATGACCGAATCACACATAATTTTGTGGCTTTTACCTTTGGTTTCAACAACCACATATTCCACGCGATCTAAGCCACCAATTTCAGTAATTTTACTATTCAAATAAACGGGGGTTCCCATCGCTTTGGCAAATAACGTCGCGGGTTTAAACGCTAAAATCCGCTCGCCACTTTCAATCATCGCTTGGGCTTTAACACCAGCGTTTTTTAGTGTCCATAGTGCAGAAAAACTCACTAATTCACTGCCTACAATCACTGGATTACGGCAAGGCTTCTTACCGTTTAAATAAACAAATTGCTGTAATGCCCCGGCTGTTAATACTCCTTGAGGGCGCAAACCTGAAACTAAGCGTGGGTGTCGAGGTGTCTCTCTTACCCCCGTCGCTATCAATACTCGTTTAGCTTGCATCTCAACAAGGCCTTCTGGCGTTGAAACGGTTAATTTTCCATTAGGTTGTAACGCAGTCACGGTACTACGGGTGAAAATTGGCGTGTTTCCCAGTTGATTGACAATTTTTTCTGCAAATTGATTGCCTTTCATCGGCCGTTTAAAGGCTAATATGCCAAATGTAGGGTGCTGGCAGTGACGCGGAACGCCTCCCGCCTGTGCTTCACGTTCAATAATAGCGATATTTTGAACACCACGACGGCGTAACGCCTGCGCTGCCGCAACACCAGTAGGGCCAGAGCCAATGATAATCACATCATAATTTAAACTCATTTTACGGCCTCCACTGCCAGTGTGTGGTCGAAGCGACCATTAATAATTTCAGCCACCTGACTACTACAATAAAACCCATTACAGCGCCCCATCATCACTCGTGTTCTGCGGCGTAAAGCACCTAAACACTCAGGAGGAATATCCGAATCAAATGCGGCTTCAATCTCCCGCTGAGTCACTAATTCACAATGGCAAACAATACCGCCATTGCTTTTGCATTGGTAATCCCGTTGGTGATATTCAGAAATCATTGGCATGGTTGGCCAAATTAGCGCTTCTGGAGGTGACAATTCAAAAAGTGGTGTGAAGTTTTCTTGATACAATTTACCAAGATAACTAGCCACCCCTAAAGCTGAAGTTAGGCCTGTTGAACGAATTCCCCCCGCACATATCCACTGCTTTTCAGGGTAATCATTAATGCGGTAATATTTTTCTTCTGTAGCAGGACGTAACCCCGCATAGGTTGCGGTCACACTGTAATTATGCAATGAAGGTAACATACGTGAACCTTGGGCAATTAAGTCTTCAAGGACTTCTTGTTTTACCTCAGCTTTCCAACGGTCATCTTGTTCTTCCGCTGTTGGGCCAAGCAAAAGGTTGCCGAAGATAGTTTTTGATAACAGTACGCCTTTTGTGATAGCGGTCGGAACAGGTAGGATAATTGCATTGATATCCGCTGCTGCGGCTTTATCATAGACGAGAAACTGCCCTTTACGTGGCTTTATTTGGAACGGTGATGGGTGGCAAATTGATTCAACAATGTCGCCATTAATTCCCGCACAATTAATGACTAAACGGGCAGAAAACTCACCTTTTGATGTGGTTAATCGCCATATTCCATCATTGAGTGCTCCACCGCTTACCTCACAATGAAAACGGTATTCAGCCCCATGTTTCACTGCTTGGGTTAAATACGAAAGTGGTGTACTCCATGGGTCAATAACCGCTTCACCTGGCACAGAAACAGCCGCGAGTGCTCCCGGTGCTAGATGAGGTTCTCTGCGATAGAGTTCTTCTTTATCAATAATTGCCACATCTAATACATTGTTAGTGTGTGCTTGCTCTACTATCGCGGGCAATTTACTAAGCTGCTCATCATTCCATGCAACCACTAATGCCCCTGTTTCAAGAAGAGGTAAATTCATTTTTTCTCTGATTTCAATGAATTCACGATACCCCTCTTGCATGCACTCAAGTTCTAGACTCCCTGGTGTGGCGTCAAAACCTGTGTGTAATAGCGCACTATTTGCCTTACTTGCTCCCGAAAGGATGTCACCTCCACGTTCAAGTAACAACGTGTTGGCACCCATCAGTGTGAATTTACGTGTCACAGCACAGCCAATGACACCACCGCCGATGACAATGACATCCCAAATTTTTTTATTATTAATATCCATGGCTGAGATCCTTAACTTAAAACTTGCACACATAAAACCACATAATTCCCACAATCACAATAATTAAAACAACACAAAGCACAACAACAACCAAAAAATTACTCACATTGTTACTTTATTGTGATTTTTGTCACATTAGTGAAACTTACTGTGAGTTTTTTGTGGATTTTATTTCCGATTAAACGATAGTAAGCAAAAAAACAGACCTATTTACAACATTTATAACACTGGGAATACTGTGATGCTCAATCAACGTTATGCGGCTATCGATCAGGGAACAACGGGAACCCGGGTCGTTGTCTTTGAAGAAGGCGGCCATTATCACTCCCCTATGAGCATTCCTCATAAACAAATCACATTGAATAGTGGTTGGGTTGAACATGACCCAGAGGAAATACTGGCCAATATCATTAAATGCTTACATAGCTGTGAAGTGGTTGATGCTATTGGGCTTTGCCACCAAGGCGAAAGTATTGTGGCGTGGGATGCGGACAGCAAGCGCCCTTTATACAATGCTATTGTTTGGCAAGACTTACGGACAGAAAAAACCATCTCAATGCTCAAGGAAGCAGGGTTAGAGCCGCTGGTACAGTCTAAGTCAGGCTTACCGCTAGACCCTTATTTTTCCGCCAGCAAAATGGGTTGGATTATTGAAAATGTCGTCGGTGCGAAAACATTAGCGGATAAAAATAAATTACGTATTGGTACGATGGATGCATTCTTCCTCGACCGCTTATGTGGCGTATTTGTCACCGACTACAACTCAGCGTCTCGAACTTCATTACTCAATATTCATACCTTGGAGTGGGACCAAGAGCTATGTGACATTTTTGGTGTTCCCATCCATTGCTTGCCGCCTATTAAAGACAACATTGGTGACTTTGGCGCAATAAATCTTGATGGGCACCTCACCCCAGTCACCGCCATTATTGTTGACCAATTTGCTGGCACATTCGGCCATGGTTGTCGTGAAAAAGGCGATGCCAAAATCACCTTCGGTACAGGCGCGTTCTTGCAAGCACTTACTGGCACCGATATTCCACAAACTCATAACAGTGGTTTATTACCGACACTCTGTTGGAAGTTTCCCAACCAACCCCCTGTCTTTGGCTTAGATGGTGGCGTATACAACGCAGCATCTGCCATTAATTGGGCTCGCAAAATCGGTTTGTTTGACTCATTCGATGAACTGGGTGATTTCAGGGCTGAATCCGCCATTAAACGTGGTCTTGCCTTTGTCCCAGCGTTATCTGGTTTAGGGTGCCCATACTGGGATCGCAGTGCCGCAGGTCTCTGGGCTGGGCTTTCATTAGATACTGACAAAAAAGACATGATGCAGTCTGTCTTGGAAGGTATAGCAGCACGCTCCGCTGAAGTTATTTTTGCAATGGAAAAAATTTCACCGCTAGGCCAATCAATCTCAGTCGATGGAGGGCTTTCTTCAAATCAATATTTTAAGCAATTTTTAGCTAATTTATTACAAAAAGACATTGAAGCACCAGCAAACCGTGAAGTAACCGCACTAGGCGCTGCCTTATTGGCTCGCAAAGGCATAGGGATCACTCACGAAATGGCGGTAAGACGCAACGCTACTGTGACACATCCTGATGGAACGAATATGCAAGGTGTGATGGAACAATATCGCGACATCATTGCCCGTTCTCGCCAATTAAGACACTAAAATAATAAAAGGAAACCCTACCATGGCTGAATTCGGAAATTATATTATTTATTTGATCATGTGCGGAGCCATCATTGGCGCAGTCGCATCCATAGTGAAACCAACCAGTGAACTTGGGAAAGAGTTTGTTAACGGGATCTTTTCTATCGGCCCTGTATTTCTTGCTCAAGCGGGGATCATGGCCGCAGTGCCGCTGCTCTCACAGTTAATCTCTTACATTCTTGGCCCCGTCTTTTCCTCAGTCGGATCAGACGTCTCCATTGCAGCTTTATCGATTATTGCGGTTGATATGGGCGGTTACCAGCTAGCTGATGCTTTGACAACTAATCGAGATATGTGGATCACGGCAATGCTGATCGGTTATACCTCGGGTGCCACCATTGTTTACCTGATCCCTGTAGGGTTAACAATGTTAAATCGCAAAGATCATAAGTATCTTGCGCTTGGTGCAATGGCTGGGTTGATCTCAATACCATTTGGCGTACTCGCTTCGCTTCTGTTGATTACATTCAATAATATTCCTGTCAGGGATATTATTTCCACGAACTCACCGGCAGCACATCAATTAACCTTAGATTTCTTTACCATGTTGCAATACTTGATGCCGCTGTTTGTATTCTGTTTCTTATTGGCTGCTGGGCTAAAATATCGCCCGATGTTAATGGTAACCGGCTTCCTGATTTTCGGTAAAATCATGGATGCATTCGTCAAATTAGTCTTAGCGTTTTCAATTGTTGAACACTTTACTGGTGTATTCACTAAAGTTTTCGGCGCATGGGGCTTCGACCCGCTATTTGCTGACCAAAATGAGCTATTCCGCGCCATCGAAATTGCAGGCTATATCGGTATTATGTTAGCGGGGACATTCCCAATTTGCTATCTGTTCCAACGCTACTGTAAGCCTTTAGTACGTGCATTAAGTAACCGTTTAAAGCTGAGCGATACGGGTTCTTTAGGATTTATTATGGTTATGGCAAACATTATTGCTACTTATCACTTATTCAAAGAAATGCGTGCGAGGGATAAAGTATTATGTGTCGCATTCGGTGTTTGTGCACAGGCAACCATCGGTGACCATCTTGCTTTCACCGCTAACTTCCAACCCACTCTCGTTTTACCTATTTTACTTGGTAAGTTGGTAGGCGGCTTCTTAGCGGTATTTATTGCGATTAAAATCTCAGTACCGCAGGCGATGCGTTATGAAGCTGAAGATGCAAAAGCAGCCGAAATAGTTAAAGAAGAAAGTGAACTCGCTGTTGCTAAACAACATTAATTAGCATTAACCATACTTATATATTTAAAGATAATTAGCTGTATGCCAAATATGAATACTCATAAAGTAGCATACAGCTTTTATTTATTAGTCTGAAATTAACTCAAACTCTCATCAATTATTAATATTGTACTCACTATATGGTTATCTATATTAGTCATCATTAACCATTACATTATTTATAGATACATAATTTGAAGGTAAATAATTACCTTAATTAATAAAATTTAGTGACAACAACTCATCAAAATAATTGTTCAAAAAGAAAGGCACCTCAATAACAATTATATTGAAGTGCCTTAAAATCGATATCATTAATTAAAATGAGAATTATTTCGCTTTAACGTTCCCAATAAGACTCTTCTAAGCTATCTTCTTTTTCAGGTAAGCCACGAGTCAAACGAGGCGAATGCTGAGTTAATACTTGATAACTTACACGATTAGCATATTTACATACTTGAGCTAAAGAAGAATACGTTAAGTATTGGCGCTCATGTTTACTGGAATTAGGCACATTAGAACGGTGGTAAGAATTGGCGGTAATATCGTGAAGTAATGCCGATAAAGCCCCGTCTCCCGCCCCATTTGTGTTCATTATTTTCTCAGGT
Source organism: Providencia sp. PROV156 (assembly GCF_028480905.1). NCBI lineage: Bacteria > Pseudomonadati > Pseudomonadota > Gammaproteobacteria > Enterobacterales > Morganellaceae > Providencia > Providencia sp. PROV156. The sequence continues at coordinate 161,496 of NZ_JAMPPE010000001.1, forward strand.
CCCCCCATATAAGGCTCGATATGAGAGAAAATTCGTAATGGAACTTGGCAATCTTGCTGGCGCATTGCTCGGCTAAACTCGTACAAGTTAAATTCTGCAATTGCCCCCGGTAATAGTGGATGTTGCGTCGTACGTTTATAGGCGTCTTCGGTGTAGCCTGCCATATACAGGCCTGATGGGCCCGCCGTACATAAAACTAAATCTACCCAGTCTAATGCCATATTAGAGGCAAGTAATGGGTCACTCAGCCCTGTCAGTTCCTGCGCTTCGTCTTCATTCATTGCAACTACTGAAATATGCTCCGCTAAAAAATCACGCCAAAACTGAGGGTCTTGAGCAATAACAAATTTAGTTCCAAGCGTTAACACGACGGGGACATTGTGCTTTTTCGCATATGCAATAGCCTGCATAGTCGCATCAGGCATGGTTTCTCCGGGTTTACAGCGGACTAAATAAGCCGTTAATACCAACGCAGAAGCCCCAGCAATAATGTCCTCGGGAATGCTATTTGGGTGCAAGCGATTCATATGGCCAGGGCTGATAGCAAACGTTCGCTCGCCATTTTCAGTGATCAAGGTAAAACAGCGCCCGATAGGGCCATCCACACCTTGTAGAAAATTCAAATCCATGCGACTTGAGGTGTGACACAAATAGCGATACGCATAGCTACCAATTTGGATGCTATTGCACATTGTGCCCAATAAAACTGACCTGTCATCGGCTAAAACCGAATAGTTGTGCAGCGTATTGCCAATCGTTCCACCTGCAAACTCATGAGTAATCAAGGCATTATCTGTAAGTTCTTTATACAAAGCTTCGGCGACATCGTCTTCAATAACCAGCGAATGCCCCTTACTCAATTGATAGCGCTGAATGAAGTCGTCATCCACTTTCGCTTCAATATCGACTAATGTTTGGTCGATACCAACAATATAGGACTTACAATTCTCATCATCCGCCAATGTTTCTTTTAAAGGCTGTAATAAAGGATCTCTGAGACTAACAGGAAAATAGTGTTTTGACTTGCGTTGACCGGGGAATTTCATAATTAGAAGATTAACAATGGAACATCACCCTATTCTAGCACGATAAAATAAAGCCAGCACCTGCAAAGAAGACACTGGCCCCATTGTTTGTCATTTGGAAGTTATTTTATTGATTTTGATATTTATAATCGCGATAAAGCTCCCGACTTAACACAAATGCACAGCTCAAAATTAAACCGAGTATTGCGCTTAATGCAACAATTAACGATGATTTTGGTGAATCTTTATGCAACGGTAAGTCTGGCGTTAAAATAAACTTAACGGGTGTAAAATCTAATTCTTTAGCGGTTACTTCTTGTAAATTATCAAGGTAAATTTTACGGTTCTGTAAATTTTCGCTCATCAATGCCAAATCACGATTTTGGGTTTCAATCAGTAATTTTTTCTCTAAAGCTTCAGTTCCTAACGCAATAGGGTAATCAGGGTCATCATTGATAGCAACAGAATCGCTGGCTATCGGCTTTTCAATTCCAGCTGCTTTTGCAATATCAACGGCTCGTTTAAGCCTTTCAACCTTAACATCGTATTCAGTTTGAATTTTGCTAACTTCGCGTTTTAGTGACTCACTGGCATAAATAAGTTTCTCTGAAATCATATTGTCGATTTCAACTTTTAACTGTTGCCTTACTTTCGATGCGCTATAGCGAATATAACCTTCAAGTAAATCTTGGGCTTCCGTTGGCAAAGGTGCAGTAAAGCTCAAAACAATATCATTTGAAGTACTGTTTTTCTCTTTTGAGAGATCTTGAATTTTAATATCATTAGAAATGATTGAATTTACTAGCCTTTGTTGAGCAATAACATCATCTTTCGGGTCAATTTTCTCTGCCAGATTATGGTAATAATCAGTACTTCTTATATAACTTTCTTGATTAACTTTCGAACGATACTGGTCAACAAATGAATTAAAAATACGTTGAGCACTTAAATCAATAGGAATATCTAATACATCCAGTTGAGCTTTAAATGCGTTAACTTCTTTGAGCTCTTCAGATGCAGGAGGAATGACAATAGCAGTACTGCTCCATTTTTGAGGTAATAGTTTTACAACACCAACACTCACCACAATACAAACAACCGTAAATATAAGAATCAAAAATTTATGTTTTAACAAAATGGAAAACAAGGCCATTAAATCAATTTCATCGTTTTGCTGTATTTGAAATTGATGAGCAGAAGGTGACTTCTGCTCTATATTACCTTGTGGTGGCTGCTGCTTATTGCTCATATTAATTCCAAAAGACATAACATTTATTCAATCATTTATAATTTCAGATAAGTGATTATAGTCTATAATCAGCTTATTGATATATCGATAAGCAAACTTTTCTGCATTAATTTACTGAATTGATTACTTTAGAACATCTTGAATTATTGAATTAATCATATGAATGCTATTCGGATTATCATTTAATGCCGGTATATAATTATATTTGTTACCACCACTACTCATAAAAAACTCTTTATTTTGCTCGCTAATTTCTTCTAATGTTTCTAAGCAATCAACTGAAAAACCAGGACAAATGACCTGAACCGACTTTACGCCTTGGGAGGGTAATTCATGCATGGTTTTATCCATATATGGCATCAGCCAAGGCTCACGTCCAAAGCGTGACTGATAGGTCAGCATGACTTTATCACTTGGGTAATTTAACGCTTCACGGAGCGCCTCTGCCGTTTTTTCACATTCCTGCTGGTAGATATCACCTGTATCACAATAACGCTGTGGAATACCGTGGAACGACAATATAAGCCTATCGGGTTCACCATGCAGAGCAAAGCTTTCTTCTATCGAAGCCACTAAAGCTTGAATATAAGCAGGGTGTGTCGCATAACTACGAATGAATTGCACGCTTGGAATGGTACGTCTACTTTCAAACGCTCTGGTTAATGCATCATAAACCGCAGCCGTTGTTGTGCAAGAATACTGTGGATACAGTGGAAGAACCACTAAATCGGTCACGCCTTGGTCTAGCAAGCTATCCACCGCACTTTTGATTGAAGGCGAACCATAGCTCATACCTATCTCTACGGCAATATTAGGTAATAGCTCAGCTAATTTTTGTTTTTGACGTAAAGAGTAAACCAATAATGGCGATCCCCCGTCTAACCAAATAGATTGGTATAACTTCGCCACTTTAGAAGAACGAAGAGGTAAAATCGCCCCATGTAAAATCGGCTTCCAAATCAAGCGGGGGACATCTATAACGCGTTTATCGCTAAGAAATTCGGCTAAATAGCGTTTCACTGCTGAGGTCGTTGGGGCATCAGGGGTTCCTAGGTTAGCTAACAAAATGCCGTATTTTTTTTCTGACATGAAACAACTCCTAATTGATAATTATTCCCAACTTTAGCACAGTTAATTAACGATTTTTGTCACCAAGTGGTATAAAAAACAAAGGCAGCGATCATCGCTGCCTCCATATAATACCTTATACTTAAAATAATTCGAATTGCAGTTACGATTACTGCAACACAAAGCATGGCAAGTACAAATATTAACCTAAAATTTTTGCTAGTTCTTCACTAACTTCTGCCACTTTACGAGTACCGTCTAATTTGAAGTACTTGGTATTACCTTGTTTAGCTTCATTTTGGTAGTACGCAATTAAAGGTGCAGTTAATGCATGATATTCAACCAGACGCTTACGCACGGTGTCTTCTTGGTCATCTTTACGGATGGTTAATTCTTCACCTGTTACATCGTCTTTGCCTTCAACCTTTGGTGGGTTGAAGTTGATGTGGTAAACACGGCCTGATGGCGCATGTACACGACGACCAATGATACGCTCAACAATGATATCGTCTGGTACATCAAATTCCAGTACGTTATCAACCGTGATACCCGCTTCTTTCATCGCGTCCGCTTGTGGGATTGTACGAGGGAACCCATCCAACAAGAAGCCATTGCGGCAGTCATCTTGTTTGATGCGCTCTTTAACTAATGCGATAACTAATTCATCAGTAACTAATTTACCGTTATCCATCAGCTCTTTAGCTTGTAAGCCGAGTTCGCTCCCTGATTTAACAGCTGCACGTAACATGTCACCTGTTGAAATTTGAGGGATCCCAAACTTTTCCATAATAAATTGAGCTTGAGTGCCCTTACCAGCGCCTGGAGCGCCAAGCAGAATGATACGCATTGCGTAAACCCCTTGCTATTTAGATTTTTATAATTTGAAAAGAAAACAAGCTACCATACCATTAGCATACGGCTTTACTCAAGAACACACGTAAACGATTTCGCATTTATCTTTTTTCGCAAAAGAAAAAAACCACGCTAAAGCACAAGCAAAAGCGCGGTTTATGCTCAATATCGAAAATATCAAATTAAATTACTTTAGAAGTAATTCATTGATTTTACGAATAAATAGGTTTGGATCTTCCAATGTACCACGTTCTGCTAATAATGCTTGATCCAACAATACATCTACCCAATCAGCAAACACAGATTCATCTGACACTTCTGCGGCTTTTTTCACCAATGGATGTGTTGGGTTCAATTCGAAGTTATATTTTACTTCTGGCGCGGCTTGCCCTGCTGCTGCAAACAGTTTTGCCATTTGTGTACTCATTTCATCCGCATCTGTCGTAACAATGGCAGGCGTATCCGTTAAGCGATGTGTGAGTTTAACTTCTTTAACACGCTCACCAAGGAATGATTTAACGCGTTCAACAAATGGCTCTAATTGTTTATCCGCTTCCTCTTGTTCCGCTTTGTTTTCATCCGCTAGCTTATCTAATGACTCGTCTGCTTTGCTCACGGATTGGAACTGTTTACCGTCGAATTCAGACAGATAGTTCATCATCCATTCGTCAATACGGTCAGATAACAGTAGGACTTCAATACCTTTTTTACGGAATAGCTCAAGGTGTGGGCTGCCTTTCGCCGCCGCATAGCTATCTGCAGTGATATAATAGATTTTATCTTGGCCTTCAACCATGCGGCTTACATAATCTTCTAAAGAAACATTCTGTACGCTGCTATCGGTATGAGTTGTTGCAAAACGCAGAAGTTTAGCAATAGTTTCACTATTTGCCATATCTTCCGCAGGGCCTTCTTTCATCACCAAGCCAAATTGTTGCCAGAAGGTTTGGTATTTTTCTGTGTCAGATTTAGCCAGTTTCTCAAGCATTTGCAGAACACGTTTCGTTAATGCGCTGCGTAAACTACGAGTTAATGCGCTGTCTTGCAGTATTTCACGAGACACGTTCAGTGGTAAATCATTGGAATCCAACACCCCACGAATAAAACGCAGGTAATTAGGCATAAACTGTTCTGCGTCATCCATAATAAATACGCGTTGAACATAGAGTTTCAAGCCGTGCTGTTGGTCACGATTCCATAGGTCAAATGGCGCTTTAGACGGCACATACAGCAAGCTCGTATACTCTTGCTTACCTTCTACACGGTTATGTGACCATGTTAGTGGGTCTGCGTAGTCATGGGAAATATGTTTATAGAATTCAGCGTATTCTTCGTCTGAAATTTCAGATTTGCTACGCGTCCATAATGCTTTCGCTTGGTTAATTTTTTCCCAAGTTACCGTACCGTCTTCTTCATTTTTTTCTTCGATTTCAACTGGTAAAGCAATATGGTCAGAATATTTGCTAATCACTGAACGTAAGCGCCAGTTATCCAGATATTCCTTTTCATCATCGCGCAAATGCAAAGTGATTTCGGTGCCGCGCTCCGCTTTTTCAATATCAGCGATGGTGTATTCACCTTCACCAGCAGATTCCCAGAACACACCTTCATCGGCAGGGGCACCAGCTGCGCGGCTACGTACAGTCACTTTATCAGCCACAATAAATGCAGAATAGAAGCCCACACCAAATTGACCAATCATTTGGCTATCTTTGACTTGGTCACTACCTAATGACTCTAAGAATGCTTTTGTGCCTGACTTCGCGATAGTTCCAAGGTTTTCAATCACCTCTTCGCGGCTCATACCGATACCGTTATCACTGATGGTCAATGTACCTTTGTCTTTATCGGCACTAATACGCACGCGCAGGTCACCATCGTTTTCATACAGTTCTGGTTTAGATAATGCACGAAAACGCAGTTTATCCGCCGCATCTGATGCGTTGGAGATCAATTCACGTAAGAAAATCTCTTTATTTGAATAAAGAGAGTGGATCATTAATTGGAGGAGTTGTTTAACTTCTGATTGGAAACCACGAGTTTCCTGTCCTTTCATACTCATTAATCGCCTCTATTTCATCAATCTAATTGGATAGGTTTGACTTATCGATGCAGATTAGTTGGGGGCGAAAAAATAGAATTCAACCACTAACCACAAATTAGAAGCTAAATTAATATGAATGAAAGGAAATGACCGAAGACTACGATGCTTTTGCTTGAAGGATATTTTTGAATTAAGGGTTTTGCTTTGAGGGGTTTGCCTTTAAATTTTAAAAACAGCACCTCACCATCATCCTCTAAATAATTTGTGCCGTAGCTAGGCGTCGAATGCATTAATCCCTGGGAGCATACACAAGTATGTGACTAGGGTTGATGCATGAAGACAACAACGCTACGGCGCAAAGAATGACGAGGACTTTAGAGCCGTTGGCGCCCCGCCAACGAGTGAGAAAGTGTGGTTCCATCAACCATTTCCAACTCCCCCCCCACAGGCACCCCGTGTGCAATTCGGCTCGCAGCCACCCCATATTGCGCGCACATTTGGCCAATATAGTTTGCTGTCGCTTCACCTTCAACCGTTGGGTTGGTTGCTAAAATCACTTCATTGATAGTCTCTGATGCCAAACGCTCTTCTAGTCTATCAAGACCGATATCCATTGGGCCAATACCATCAAGTGGTGACAAATGCCCCATCAGCACAAAATAACGCCCGGAAAATTGCCCGGTTTGTTCTATTGCATAGATATCTGCTGGGCTTTCAACAATACAAATCAAACCATTTTGTTGGCGGCGAGGGTTATCGCAGATATTACAGACCTCTTGTTCTGTAAATGTTCTGCAATCACGGCAGTGACCTATTTCAGACATGGCTCGAGTGAGCGATTGCGCTAAACGCATTCCCCCACTGCGGTCACGCTGTAAAAGATGAAAAGCCATTCGCTGCGCTGACTTGGGGCCAACCCCTGGGAGACAGCGCAGAGCTTCCATCAAAGATTCAAGAAGCGGACTTGTTTGCATTAGAATGGCATCTTAAAGCCTGGTGGTAATTGCATACCACTGGAAACACTCGCCATTTTTTCTTTCTGCGTTTCTTCGATACGACGAGCAGCATCATTAAATGCCGCAGCAATCAAGTCTTCTAACATTTCTTTGTCGTCTTCGAGTAAGCTAGGGTCAATTTCAACACGGCGGCAGTTGTGTGAGCCGTTAATCGTCACTTTAACTAAGCCAGCACCAGATTCGCCTGTAGCTTCTAGTTGAGCGATTTCTTCCTGAACTTTTTGCATTTTATCTTGCATTTGCTGGGCCTGTTTCATCAGGTTACCCAATCCACCTTTACCAAACATAGTTATCTCTCACAACTGAGGCTACAGCTTAACAATGAGACTGTAGCGTTAAACGGGGCGAATACTCTCTTCATCTAATTGCGCATCAAACATTGAGCGCAGTTTTTGAATCGTTTTATCCGCAATAATAGACTGGCGCGCTTGTGCCAGTTTTTCTTCATAAATCGCCTGTCGCCATTCTAGCGGGGTTTTCACCTCGCTATTATCATCATGAACGATTTTCAGTTCAACAGTACGACCATATAGTTCGCTCAGAGCTTCTTCCAACGCTTTATGTGCCGATGGTTTATCGAGGTGCTTCTGAGCCGAGCGCAAATGTAAAACAATTTGCGACTCACTTAATTCTTCTATATATGAATTCAAAGCTAATTGTTCAACCAGCTTGGGAATATTTAATTTTGCAATTTTCCCAGACCAGCTATCACGAATTCGCCCTTCCTCAATAATTTTAGCGGCTAATTCAGGCGTTTTTTCATATTCCAACGCCTCTTTGATTTCACTTGGCGTTGTTATTGCCTCTTTTGGTGCCATCGCCTCTTCATTTTGAGGCTTCCATTGGTACTGCTTTGGTTTTTGTGGTTTTGCTGCCTGAGCCGCTTTATTTACCACATTTTGTTGATGTTTGCTGGTCACGGCGGCCAGCCTTTCCAGTGCTGATGCCGCCGGCTTAGCCCTTTCAGGCATCACCGGTTTAGCCTTTTTTGGGCTAGGATCCTCACTTTGTGGAGATTGTAGCGCCTGCCTAGCCTTCAATAACTGTAACGTTGGGCTATTGTCTGGCAGATTTTCTGCTCGTGCTTGAACAGGAGGCACCCTTTGCACCATATTTGGTGCAGCAGGCGATGCCGATTGAACAGCCGCCTGCGTAATAACTTTTGGTGGAGCTTCAATTTCAGCAATCACATTTTTCGGATGAAAAGCTAATGCACGTAACAATGCCATTTCAACCCCCATACGCCGCTCAGGAGCATAAGGGAGTTCTTTTCTTCCAACTAATAACGTTTGGTAAAACAGTTGGAGATCTGCAGGAGAAATTACCCTTGCGACCTGCCGTAGCCGCCCTTCTGTCGATGATGGGTCTGTTTCTTGTTCAGCAGGAAGCAGTTGGATCATCGCGATACGGTGTAATTGCGACAAAACTTCCACCAGCAAGTTTTCCCAATCCGCACCGCGACTAGCAGCTTGCTCTACCTGTTCCATCACCGCCATGCTATCGGCACGTACTAACGCTTCAATAATCGCTAATGGCTGTTCATCATCAAGGGTTCCTAGCATTTGGCTAACTATATCAGCCGTTACTTTCCCTTGCCCCATCGCAATGGCTTGGTCAGTTAAGCTTAATGCATCACGTAAACTGCCATCCGCCGCTCTTGCAATAAGCTGGCGAGCTCGTTGGTCATGTTCAATATTTTCTGCATTCAGAATAAGTTCAAGCTGTTCACTGATTTGCGTGACATCTAATGCTTTTAGGTGGAATTGCAAACAGCGAGACAAAATGGTCACGGGGAGTTTTTGCGGGTCCGTCGTCGCCAACAAAAACTTCACATGTTCAGGCGGTTCTTCAAGGGTTTTTAATAACGCATTGAAACTATGACGAGACAACATGTGTACTTCGTCAATTAAATAAACTTTGAAGCGCCCACGTGCCGGCGCGTATTGGACGTTGTCTAATAATTCACGAGTATCTTCGACTTTGGTTCGGGAAGCCGCGTCAATTTCAATTAAGTCAACAAATCGCCCTTGTTCTATTTCAAGGCAGTTGGCACATTTACCACAAGGTGATGCAGTGATCCCTGTTTCGCAATTAAGGCCTTTGGCAAATAGGCGAGCAATCGTCGTTTTTCCTACACCACGTGTACCGGAGAAAAGATAGGCGTGATGAAGCCGCTGATGCGTTAGCCCATTAGCGAGTGCAGTCAAAACGTGCTGTTGGCCAACAACGTCTGAAAATTTTTGGGGGCGCCACTTACGGGCAAGTACCTGATAGCTCATGGATTCCACTGTCATTTAACATGGTACGTGAATATATATAATCATAGTACCATGCTACCACAGCCTCAACCTATACAGCGAGACTGTGATAAAAATAGAGGGAAAATAAAGATTAGTGGCCTGGGAATTCAACAAGGCTATAAGAAGAAACACCTTCTTTTTGCAGGCGCTCAACGCCGCCAAGGTCAGGTAAACAGATGATAAATGCGGCATCAACAACATTAGCACCGAGTTGTTTGATCATTTTAACTGTCGCTTCCACTGTACCACCTGTGGCAAGTAAGTCATCAACCACTAAGACATTATCTTCAGGGCTGATACTATCTTTATGGATTTCAAGTGTATCCGTGCCATATTCAAGGTCGTAAGTCATACTCAATACTTCACGTGGTAATTTCCCTTTTTTACGTACAGGGACAAAACCTACGCCTAAACGTAATGCAACTGGAGCGCCGAATAGAAAACCACGCGCTTCAGTTCCTACAATTTTAGTGACGCCTTTATTTTGATAATGTTCCACTAACATATCAATCGTTGCTTGGTATGCAGCAGGGTTATTTAATAAAGTCGTAATGTCACGAAAGATCACACCTTCGATTGGATAATCTTGGATAGATGCGATACTTTCTTTAATCAATTGCAGTTGTTGCTCTTTAGCGGTCATAATAAAAGCCATGTAGTAAACACGAAAGTGTAGAATCTATGTAAAGTACCATAAAAATGCAATAAGAAGCCGTCAATTTGGCATCAGTTTTGTTGCTGAATATCAATTTTCCGCTATTTTTCACATTTAATGAGAACAAAAAATGAAAATTTCCGCTCTTTTGGATGCGTTAAAAAAGCAAATTGATGAATTGAAAACACGAGTGGAGCCCATAAAAGACCTTGAGTTTTCACATTCACGTTTCGATATGCAATTGTTTAGCCGCAAATCAACCCGTTTAGGGGATTGCCAAAATGAATTACAGACGTTGTACCAGCAATTGTGCCATAGCGTAACGTTAAACCATACTGAGCAAGTTAATTTTCTTACTGAAAAAATCGTCCATCAAATGCAGGCAATTTCACGAGAGATCTCTACACAAGCTTTACGTGAAAAAGAATCAAATTTTACTAAGAAAAAGGAACAAGTTGATTTATATGAACGTTTATCACAACACCAAGACTATGAACGACGCTTGCAGGCCATGGTGAGTGAAAAAGAACTTCATTTAAGTGAGCTAACCGACCACCGTTCGCAGCACCGGTGCCAAAAAGAACTCGCTGTACTCGCAGGCCGTTTGTACCGTTGCCGCCAAGCACTTTTGCGTATTGAGAAAGCCATTGAACATCAAGAAAATCAATATTTTGATTAAATCTTAGAAGGAATCAGTATGAGTTCACTCAAGGATGCTCCACAAGAAATCCAACTTGCTGTTGATTTAATCTACTTATTAGAGACGTCTGAGATAGAAGCTGATGTGGTTCTCAAAGCACTTGAAATCGTGAAAAATGATTATATTGCAAAACAAGTGCAAGCAGTAAAAACTGCCTGCACCAAAGAAACTTAATAAGTTTAGTGAGTTTTATCATCACTATCTTTAGGTGTTCGCTTCACTTCTTGCACTTCATCACCTTTACTATTGTGTAAATGCACTTCTAACTGATTGAATGCAATATCAATATCGTTTTCTCGACATAGTTTGTCTATCGCACGGTTCACTTCATCGCTGGTTACGCCACGGTCACCAATCTGCCGTACATAAAAACGTAATTCGTGATCTAACGTGCTTGCACCAAAACTGGTGAAATAGACATTAGGAGCGGGTTCAGTCATTACCTTGCTATTATTGGTTGCCGCAGACAATAAAACGCGTTTCACTTTATCAAGATCAGAGCCATATGCCACACCGATCGCTATGGTGATACGTGTGACTGTGTCCGATAGCGACCAGTTGATCAGACGTTCAGTCACAAAAGCCTTATTAGGAATGATCACTTCTTTGCGATCAAAATCAACGATGGTTGTCGCACGAATGCGAATTTTACTGACTGTTCCTGAATAGGTCCCAATAGTGACGGTGTCGCCAATACGGATCGGCCGTTCAAACAGTAAAATGATCCCTGAAACAAAGTTAGCAAAAATTTCTTGTAAACCAAACCCTAACCCGACGGTTAAAGCTGCTGCCAACCACTGCAATTTGTTCCATGTCACGCCAATCATACCTAATGAGGCGATCGCCCCAATCCCGACAATAATATAAGTTAATATTGTCGTGATTGCATAAGTAGAGCCCTGACGGAGTTTTAACCGTGATAATACCAACACTTCCAGTAGTCCAGGGAGGTTTCGCGTCATTACCCAAGACACAATGATAATCACAAGAGCTAAAATTAAATTCGCTAACGTCACGAATTGTAAGATATTTCCCCCTTCTGCCGATGTGGCGGTATAGCTCCATAAGTTCACGCTATCTAAGAAAGAGAAAATGGTTATAAAATCAGACCAAATCGTATAAAACGCTAAAGCGAAAATAATAAATAACACCATTGTTGTGAGACGCAATGATTGCTGGCTAATCAGCTCAATAGTCATTGGTGGCTCTTTAATTGGCTCGTTTTCAGTATCTTCTTGCTTCGACATCGCACGGCGTTCTATGGCACGTTGATATGCTAATTTACGAGCAACCAGTGTTAAGCCTCTCAAACACGCGCTATAAGTGATATACCATAGGAGTAATAGGTATAAACTGTCTATCCAACGGTTTGCCAAGCGCAATGTGGTGTAATAATACCCCGCCATCATTAAGCCCACTAAAATTAATGGCGAAAATGTCAACAATGTCACAACGATACTGCGCGTTAAGTGACTCCCTTTCTCTTGCCAAACTTGTTTGCAAAATGGAATAGTAAAGATGCACAGTAGAATAAGAGAAACCAGCACGATCAACTGGCCAATTACGTCCTCAGACACTTTCAGTGGGTTGCTAACGCCATAAGTAGAAAAGAAAATGAGTGGCAATAGAGGAATAGATAGCCTGATCATCCTGCGTCGAGTCTGGGATATTTTTTCTTTTTCGATACCAAAGTGTTTTTGTGCAATACCTTGTGGTTTTAATACTCGGAAAGTCAGCTCAAATAATGCCCAAAATATCGCCAATTGTTGGCAAAATTGCCAAAAGAATGGCCCTTGCACATTCCCTGTTTTCAAAAACCAATAGCCAAATGCCAGTAAAAACAGTGAAATAGGTAATGTTTGCATTAATGTTAACAACAGTGCCAACGGGGTACTTAATACACTGTCATTACGTAAGCTGGAAAGCCGTTGGTCAATATCCTGCAGTCGGTTACTAATTTTGCGATTAAACCAAATAAACAGTAATGCGACTAAAACCAGTGGAACAACGACCAATAATGAAGCCGTCACTCCACGCTTAATACTACGATTCGATAAACTAAAATCAAAATTATGAATCTGTGCTGCCGCAGCTTCTGGAAAACCTTTAACCCATTCCAAATCCATCGGTTTATTACTATTCACCCAAAATATTTGCTGCGCCAAGGTATTTTCAAGAGACCCCACTACACTCAATAATTGGTTTTGATCAAGTTGCAAGTTGATTGCTTGGGAAATTTGCCCGCCAAGCTGCTGGTTGAGTTCATCTAATAACCCACGACGTACTTCCAATAGTTTCAATAACGTAGATTTATCCTCAGCGGATAATAATGCGCTATTTGCCAGCTCATCCCCTGTTTTTACCTCAAATTGCTGTTCCAACTTAGTAATATAATCATTAGGTTGATAAAGCTCATCACGCTGTTGGTTAATATCAAATTGCTCAAGCCGCAAATCAGCAATCGTTGTGGGTAAATTTTTAGTTAGAATGTCTGGCGGCAAATCAATTTGTTGTTGAAATAAAATTCGTGAGAGCAATAAGCTACCGCGTAATACATTAATTTGCTCTTTTAAATTTCGTTCGGACTGCGTCGCTCTTTCAAGCCATGTTTTAACTCGAATACCATTTTGCACCAGTTTATTGCTATTTTCGGTCACTGCGATTAAACGGTCACTGAGCGCATTATTAATCGCAATTTCTTTTTGAATAATGGGATTCTGTTGCGCTTCAATATCGGTTTCAGAAGTACTCAGCGCCTCGCGTACCGTTGATTGGGAGTCATTTAGTCGGCGATGGCTAATCGCATTTTGTACTTGCTGAATATGGTGTTCCAATTGCTCAATATATGCTGCGGTATAATCACGTTGTTTTTGCAGCACATCTTGTAATTGAGTGTTAGCCTGTAGAATACGTTTTTGATATTCATTTTGTTGCTGCAATAAATACTGTTCAACTTGCAGCATGGTAATTTGAGTAGATCTTAAATTCACAGATTCATTCAATGAACTATTTAGCTCATTGCGAATTTCTTGTAAGCGCCTCGCATTTTCCAACATCATCGCTTGCGCCCTTTCAGGCTGCGTTTGTAAGCCAATTAATTGACTACTATATGTTGCAAGGTCATTTTGTTCTGTTTGCAGATTTTCTAAATAAGAGGCTTGTAATACTTCTAATTGTGAAAGAGAACTATCTTGTATTTTTCGTAGGAAATTTTCGGTGCGTTGCTCATTTTCATTTTTTATTTGCAACAAACCTTGTGCTGCTTGTTTCGATTCTTCACTCGCGCTATTCAGTTTTTTTTGCAGTTCAGCCGTTCGCTGTTCGAGTTTATCCAGCTCGTTATAAAAATCTGAGGTTTTTTCCAGATCAGCGAGAGCAAGTTTATCTTCCTCACTGAGTGAACTTTTTTTATTCAATGCGTTGAGCGCACTTTTTATTTCATTCTTATCAGGTAAGTTATTTGATGTTAATGCCGTAATTGAACTAGAAAAAGATATGATGAAAAAAAACAGTGTTATTGATACTAACTGCCGCCACTTCCATTGTTGTTTCATCATAATGGCATTCCTTTATACAAATAATAATATTGTTTAATTAAACCAAAGTGCCGATAGTCGCCTACCAACACTTACTTTCACCTAATTAAACACATTTTACGTAAAATGTTAGAAAGTTAATACTTTATCTGCCGTTAATGTCCAGCTTGCAAGCTCGACTAACGTGCCTACCTCAACACCATCAGCAAGGGTTAACTCACTTACACCTCGGGCATCTGTACAAGTTTTACATAATTTAACGGGGACATTTTGTGCCGTTAAAATCTCTAACATTTGTTGAAGATTATAGCCTTCTTTCGGCTTTTGAGCTGCCAAACCTGCGGTCACAGCATCTGACATCAGAAATATTTTTAAATCTAACTGCGGCTCTTGCTCTTTTAACGTTATCGCTAATCGCAATGAGTTGAACAATGTTTCACTGCCGTAAGGTGCGCCATTAGCAATAATCAAAATAGAGGTCATATTGTACTCCACTTATTCAGTTTGAATGGGTTTTAACCGGATTGCGGTATTACATTTTAGTGTTTCTAATAGTGTATCAACCAATGTAATTGTATGTTGATTAATATTAAAATTTTCTGATTGGAGTAGCCAGTTTTCTAACAAACCAGACATTAATGAACGGATCATAATCGCAGCACATTCCACATCAAGATCAGCAGGAAGTTGACCTGCATCAATACAGGCAGTCAAGTTATCAACTATTCGACATTGACTTGCGACATAATTAGCGCGTTTAAAATCAACTAACTCTGCCATTTCGCCAACTAATTCACACTTCAAAAAGAAAATTTCCATCAAAGCGCGGTTTTTAGGGCTTTCAATAAAATCAGTCAAAATATAAACTAATAATTCTCTTAGTATTGAAAGTGGATCATTGGTATATTTAGAACGATAATATTCTTCAGCTTGTACTATTTGGTTATCACCAAATTCACAAGCTTGATAAAAAAGATCAACTTTGTTTTTGAAATGCCAATATATTGCACCTCGGGTAACCCCCGCTGCTTTTGCAATATCGGCTAATGATGTGGCAGAAACTCCTCGTTCAGAGAATGTTTTGATGGCAGCATCTAATATTTCCTGACGGGTTTCTTCAGCCTGTTGTTTAGTTTTTCGTGCCATTGTGACCCGTTTCTATCGAAAGCTGATTTACATACATTCGTGTATGTTTGTACTATAGCATAGTGATAAATCATATTGTTTACCATTTTTCTTATTTTTGTTTTGAACTCATATTGATTAATTGAGGTTAACTTATGCGAAAAAACAGAGGGGTGTTACCTCTGGCTCTGTTAGTTCTTTCAGGTGGCTTGGCTTTATCTGGTTGTAACGATGAACAACAAGGTGGCGGAGAACGCCCGGCGCCTGAAGTAGGAATTGTTACGCTTAAAGCCGAACCTCTGACTCTCAAAACCGAGTTACCAGGCCGTACATCCGCATTTCGTGTTGCCGAGGTTCGCCCTCAGGTTAGTGGCATCATATTGAAACGCAACTATAAAGAAGGTAGCGACGTAGAAGCAGGGACATCTTTATACCAAATTGACCCAGCACCATTCCAAGCAACCTATGACAGCGCAAAAGCGGAACTTGCAAAAGCACAAGCCAATGCGAATCTGGCTGCATTAACGGTGAAGCGTTATAAACCATTGTTAGGTACTAATTACATTAGTCGTCAGGAATACGACGAAGCAACCTCAACCTATGCACAAGCACTTGCTGCCGTCAAAGCGGCTGAAGCTGCGGTTGAAACGGCACGTATCAACCTGAATTATACCAAAGTAACTGCACCGATCAGCGGCCGTACCGGTAAATCGAATGTGACTGAAGGGGCTTTAGTATCTACAGGACAAGCCACTGAATTAATGCGTGTTCAGCAACTTGATCCTATCTATGTTGACGTAACACAATCGAGTGACGATTTTTTACGTCTCAAAAATGAGATAGCGAAAGGCGCTGTACAGCGAGAATCAGGGAAAGCACCTGTCAGTTTGATCAACAACAACGGTCAAGAATACGCACAAAAGGGTGTTCTGGAATTCTCTGATGTCACTGTTGATGAAACAACAGGGTCTATCACCATGAGAGCCATGTTCCCTAACCCGAACAAAGAGTTACTTCCAGGTATGTTTGTTCGTGCTGTATTAGAAGACGGTGTTATTGAAAAGGCGATTCTAGTTCCACAACAAGGCTTGACTCGTACGGCTCAAGGAACTTCTCAAGTCATGGTTGTTGGCGCAGAGAATAAAGTTGAAGTCAGAAAAGTTAAAGCAGGACAAGCAGTTGGCAACAAATGGCTGGTAACTGAAGGTCTACAAGCAGGTGATCGTGTCATTGTCATCGGCTTACAAAAAATCAAACCAGGAATTGTTGTGAATCCTAAGGAAGCAAACTTAGAAACGCAATCCATAGACAATCAGGCAAAACCTGAAGAAAAGTCTAAATAAGGGAGCGGCTGATTAATGCCTAAGTTTTTTATAGAAAGACCAATTTTTGCGTGGGTAATTGCAATTATCACCATGCTTGCTGGTCTGTTGGCAATTATCCAGTTACCTGTTTCGCAGTACCCGACCATCGCGCCACCGGCTGTTTCTATTTCAGCTAACTATCCGGGAGCGGATGCTGAGACGGTACAAAATACAGTAACGCAGGTTATCGAACAGAACATGAACGGTATCGATAACTTGGTATATATGTCATCGAGCAGTGATTCATCAGGTTCTGCTAGCATTACGCTGACATTTGAAGCAGGAACTGATGGTGATATCGCGCAAGTACAGGTGCAAAACAAATTGCAACTGGCGATGCCATTGTTGCCACAAGAAGTTCAGCAGCAAGGTATTAGTGTCGATAAATCAACTAGTTCATTCTTAATGGTTGCGGGTTTCGTTTCTAGCGATGGCTCAATGGGGCAATACGATATTGCCGACTACGTAGGGTCAAATATTAAAGACCCACTTAGCCGAGTTAACGGTGTAGGTGAAACTCAACTGTTCGGTACCCAATATGCAATGCGTATTTGGTTAAAACCAGAGCAACTCGTTAAGTACAACATGACCACAACAGATGTCATTAATGCGATCAAGGTACAAAATAACCAAGTCGCAGCAGGGCAACTCGGTGGTTCACCGTCTGTAGCAAACCAGCGTTTAAACGTTTCTATCATTGCGCAGACACGTTTAAATAGCCCTGAAGAATTTAGCAATATTCTATTACGTGTAAACCAGGATGGTTCACAAGTGCGTATTAAAGATGTTGCTGATGTCCAATTAGGTGCTGAAAACTATAGTACGATTGCCCGCTTTAATGGTAAGCCAGCAGCAGGTATCGGTATTAAACTGGCAACCGGAGCTAACGCTTTAGATACGTCTAATAACGTCCGCGCTGCACTTGAGGAAATGAAGCCTTTCTTCCCTCAAGGATTAGAGATTGTTTATCCATACGATACGACCCCATTCGTTAAAATTTCAATTAACGAAGTGGTTAAAACGTTAGTAGAAGCAATCATGCTGGTTGTTGTCGTTATGTATTTGTTCCTACAAAACATCCGTGCAACACTGATACCAACGATTGCAGTACCTGTCGTATTGTTAGGTACCTTTGCTATCTTGTCGGCATTTGGTTATTCCATAAACACCTTGACCATGTTCGCGATGGTACTCGCCATCGGGCTTCTCGTCGATGACGCCATCGTCGTTGTTGAGAACGTTGAGCGTGTTATGCAAGAAGAAGGCTTGTCACCAAAAGAAGCGACCAAAAAATCAATGGGTCAAATCCAAGGTGCGTTAGTCGGTATTGCAATGGTGCTGTCTGCGGTATTTATTCCTATGGCCTTCTTTGGAGGTTCTACAGGGGCAATTTACCGTCAGTTCTCAATTACCATTGTATCCTCCATGATCTTATCAGTACTGGTTGCGATGATCTTAACACCAGCACTGTGTGCCACCATGTTGAAGCCAATTGAAAAAGGCAGCCATGGTAGCCAAAAAGGATTCTTTGGGTGGTTTAACCGCACATTTGAAAAACAAGCACACCACTACACCGACAGTGTAAGCCGTATGCTTAACGGCACGGGCCGTTATTTAGTGATTTACCTGCTGTTAGTGGTTGGTATGGCGTTCATGTTCGTCCGCTTACCGTCTTCTTTCTTACCAGCGGAAGACCAAGGGGTATTCTTGTCAATGATCCAATTACCACCAGGATCAACGCAAGAACAAACCCAAGCGGTATTGGATGAAGTGAATAACTACTACCATACCGAAGAAGCCAAAAACGTTGAGTCGGTCTTTACCGTTGGGGGCTTTAGCTTCGCAGGTCAAGGTCAAAACATGGGTCTCGCTTTCGTCGTTCTGAAAAATTGGAGCGAACGTAAAGGCGATGAAAACCACGTTGATGCGATTGTACAACGTGCGAATATCGCACTGTCACAAAAACAAGAGGCACTGATTTACGCCTTTAATCTACCAGCGATTGTTGAGTTAGGTACCGCAGACGGGTTTGACTTTGAGTTAGTCGATAAAGGTAACTTGGGGCATGATAAACTGATGCAAGCCCGCAACCAGTTACTTGGATTAGCTGCTCAGCACCCAGAAATGCTTCAAGGTGTTCGTCCAAATGGTCAGGATGATACCTCGCAATACCGTATTTATATTGACCAACAAAAAGCACAGGCTCAAGGTGTCGCTATCAGTGATATCAACGCAACATTGAGCTCTATGTTTGGTGGAAGCTACGTGAATGACTTTATCGACCGTGGTCGTGTGAAGAAAGTTTACGTACAAGGTGACGCAGAAAGCCGTATGTTACCTTCTGACATCAGTAACCTGTATGTTCGCAATAACCAAGGTAAAATGGTTCCGTTCTCTGCCTTTATGGACGAATCCAAAGATCCTTGGAAGTATGGTTCACCGCGTTTAGAGCGTTATAACGGTGTCCCTGCGATGAACATTCAAGGTCAGGCAGCTCCAGGGAAAAGTACTGGTGATGCGATGCTGTTAATGGAAAAACTCACCACTGAAAACCTGCCTGAAGGAATTGGTTACGAGTGGACAGGTATGTCATATCAAGAACGCTTAGCAGGTAACCAAGCCCCTGCTCTGTACGCAATCTCCTTGATAGTGGTCTTCCTGTGTTTGGCGGCTCTCTATGAAAGCTGGTCAGTTCCATTCTCAGTTATGTTAGTTGTTCCATTAGGTATTATTGGTGCGTTACTGTTTACCAGTGTTCGTGGTCTAGACAACGACGTTTACTTTAAAGTGGGCCTCTTAACAACCATTGGGCTATCGGCGAAAAACGCAATCTTGATTGTTGAATTCGCCAAAGACTTGATGGAAAAAGAAGGTAAAGGGTTAGTCGAAGCAACACTGAATGCAGTTAAAATGCGTTTACGACCAATTCTGATGACATCTTTAGCATTTATGTTAGGTGTTATCCCACTGGTGTTTAGTAACGGTGCAGGTTCTGCATCCCAGAACTCAGTAGGTACTGGTGTTCTTGGGGGAATGTTTGCCGCAACCTCATTGGCTATCTTCTTCGTTCCTGTATTCTTCGTGGTGATCCGTCGCCGTTTCTCGAAGAAATCAGAAGATATTGAACACAGCCATCCACCAACAGCACAATAATTGCTGATCGATAAATCGAAAAGAGCCACTCATGTTGTGGCTCTTTTTTTATATATTAATTTAATACTGACTTGTTGTAGATAACATGACGAAATGAGGTTTATCCTGCTCTTTGGGTGCAGTTTGAATTTCAAAGTCTTCCTGAGTAAAATCTATTCGATTCAACAACTCCCCTAATAAAGCTATCTTATCATTGATATTAAAATGGCTTCTGAAATGCATTGATAAAGACATTAAACCGTGACTCGCCAAAGCTTGTTCAGCTAATAAACTCACATCAATGTGTTGATCTGTTCCATCAATTCTAAGTTGTAGATGACGATAAGAGTGAGCCTGTAAACCATAAATTCCACGGATATAAAGAGATGTATTATTTATTGAATCTGTAATAACCAAGTCATCTCCTTGGCGATTAATAAAAATCTCCTTCAATTGGTTTTTTATGGGTAGGATAAGCAAATCAACAATTCGGTCTACCGAATAATTATCAATAATAATCGTTTGATAACGCTGCCAATCTACTTTTTTAAACTGATAAGTATCGGAGCCCTCACCACCATTAAGAATTAAAACAGAAACATCGCCTAATGCTGCAGGAATAACGACATCATCCTCCGGTGTTCCTTTAATAATTAATGATAAGCCTAATTGTTCATGAGATGATGTTGGATGATAAATAATTGCATTTTCTTCTGTTAACAGCATTAAGCCACCCGCTATTTTTTGCACTGACTTAAAAGTAAGCTCAGGGTATAAATCAACATGCTTAGGTAATTTATTTGGAAATCGAAGAACACCCTGACTATCGAAAATATTGTTAAACTTCATCTCTCCAATCGCGTTTATTCGATATAACTTCTTTGATTTTGAATCAAAAATAACGCCATATTGTTTATCGTGATCAAAATCGATAATTTGTAACTCACTTTCTAACGAAAATGAAGGCGCAACAACAACTATCTCGTTAAAATACCATGCTGGTAATATGCGTTCCCTATTAGTATCTTTTAATCCAAACAATGCAATGGGGTCCTTTTCATTGGAAAATTGAGCAAAACGCTCCCATTTCAAAGGCTCTCTCGCAAACCAGTCTTTATTGAGGGCAACTAATTGTGTACTACCATTCGCACCCAGTTGCCTAACAAAGCCTTCTTTTTGAATAACAAGGAGCTCCCCTTGCCAGTGCGTAACGTTTTCTATTCCACTCAAATTTAAACGAAAAGTACTAGGCTTATTTGGCTTAATAATATCTTGCCCTAACCCTTTTTGATAAAAAATGGTGTCTTCTTTTCGGCTATAAAAGAAAAAGGCTTCCTTTCCATTTTCCTTTAATAAACTTCCTATTAATTCCAAGTCCTTAGGAGGAAACCAATACCATAAATCGTACCTCGGATTATAGCGTCCCAGGCTTGTTGCAAATATTTTTGCAAGTGTAGGTTTAATTCTATAACGCTTTAATTGAAACACCGCCTCTTTACCATCGTTAATAGGCAGAGGAAACCTCTCTCGCCAAACTTTCTCTAATGGAGTATTTTTTGCGAGCTCACGATCAATATATTTTAAATCTTCTTCACTTATCGAAATAAACTCATTCAAGAATAGCTGTTCATTCACATTTTTTCTTTCTAAATTGGCTTTAACCAGTGTTCCACTCTCATTGCGTAGCCAGTAATGATGCCAAAAACCATTTTCATCAGCACCCGCTATCATCACCGTGTTCGCTATGCTGGGTTTGATTGTAATTGTTTTTTGATATTCAGGACTCATATTTCGACGAGCTAAATAGTCATGGCTACTAAATTGCTTACGTTGTTCAAGTGATAATAATGTTTGTGTGTCATGTAAGTTATCGAGTAATAACCTGTTATTCACAACGCTCACGAGCTCTAATTTATCACTCTGTATTAGCCTATAGGTATTTTCAACCGTACTACCAGTACTTCTTTCTGTTAATGTTATATACAGTTGGTCATCAACCAATGTGACTTTAATAATTTCTGCATCTAAACCTAAAACCATATTTGCTTTAAGTTGAGTCAGTAAAGAGCCTGTATTTATATCAACCTGCCAAATTACCGATTCCACTGATGAATAAAAATAGGCTGTATCCCCCTTAATTTTTATTAGTTGTGCCGAATGATTTTCTTTATTTTTTGAGTGAGTAAAAATGACCCGGTCATATTGAACATCATAAAATGCACGTCCCACGTTTAAACCGTTATATTGATAATTATCGATGGCAACATACTGGCCGTTAAGCTTATTTTTAATTGATAAATCATGAAGATGCTGTTTAATTGTCTGGCTTTTATTTATCCATTGACTACCATCTACATTAATAATCTTTGCTGTCTTATTAGTAAAATCTATTTCACATACTTCATGTTGAGCATTGACAAGTAAAATCGAATTATCCGCCACCGATGTATCAACATGGATAGTAATGCCGCTAATTTTAATGTGATCACCCATGATTTGAATAACATGCTCTTTTTCATCACTTTCTATTAAACTCGTATCAATTATCCAGCTAGATTGTTTTCCATACATAGCCCCCTCAATTAACGTAAGAGATGCACCATAATTAACTGTAATTTGATATTCCCCACCATTACCAGTGACAGTGTGCGTAATATGCCCTTGCCATGGAATAGGCATTTTAGGAACGACTAATTGTCTATTTGGGCTATCTAGAATGACATGAATGGTAGTATTTTCATATTCATGCTCTAAAGTGGTGATAACATACTCTAGGCCACAATAAAAAAAATCAAAATAGAATTGATAGCGTTCTTCCATTCCTCTCAAAATAGAAAAACCATTATCCCCTCGAGAAGTTCCACCAAAAAGAGAGCTATATCTGTAACGAATAAACGATTTAGGTACAACTGGTAATATCACTACCCCAGTTTGGCTCCCATTAAAGTTTACTCTTGGCTCATTAACACCAACAGCTTCTCTAATATTAATTGCATGTGATTTATCAATCTCTGCACTCGGGCCCGACTGAAAATCATTCAACCAGCAATGCTCTATATACCACTTTTTTTTCACACCTCGATATATATATTGGCTACCAAGGTCAAAATAGCCATTTTTGAAATCTAATTTCTCGATGACAATATTAGGTGTTGGTATCAAAAAGCCTTTTTTTGCATCATAACTTATCGCTGCATTTTGATAGTCTCGTTGATAAATCGCGAATTCTTCCCCTACAGCAACAGCTTTTTGTGCGTGCCTTTCATTAATGTTAACCAGTTCAGTGATACCAATACCTATTCCCATAAGTGGTACAGCTAGTGGCCCAACAACACCAGCTACCGTTTCCGCACCAAGTAGAGATGCTCCCGTACTTACAATACCTAACCCTAATGATGATGAATCAAAAGCTAGTTGAGTACCAAATACAGCTCGCTGAGTTTCATTTTGTGCATTCGCTAACTCATAAATATCGAAACCAACCATAGCTCCTTGGAAAATAACCCCTAACCCTTCATTCGCTGTACGTACTAGAGACGAAGAAAAGCGATTCATTACTGATTTTGCCACTCCATTCCCTTCACACCATAATGAATATGCAATTTTTCCAGTTTTCACGGCATCATTGATAGCACCATGGGCTATCATAGAATAGCTAATATAACTATGAATACGCAGTGCTGTTGCTAAATTAGATGTTGGCCTAGAAGAAACCACTGACTGTCGATTTCTATTCTCCGACCATTGAATGATTGCTTGTATTCCCATCGCTATATTGAGGCCATCCACATGTTCTGTACCCTCAATATCTCTTTCACATTGCAACTCCCCATCACTAAAAGAATAATGACTCTTTAACATAGCCATTTGCTTGTGAAAATATTCTTTAAACTCAATAAATGTTGTGTCTTTCGTTTCAGCCCAATATATCTTTTCCTCTATCCCTTGATGTATAAATTGAATACGATATCGGCCATCTTCCAAATTCTCAACATTTTCAAAAACAGGTAACCATTTTTCATCTAGTTGATGACTTTTGCACACTTCATTAATTGAGTATTCAAGACGTTCCCCCCATTTCTCTGACTCCAAAATAATTAAGGATGTCTGTATTTTCTTATCTTTTGCTATTAAAGACTGATGTTCTAGAATACTCTCCATTTTCTTATGTAGAGAAATAGATTCCATTAAATTATCTGAATAAACCAAATCGGAAACAGTTAAACCACTACCAATTTGTACTTCAGACATTTTTTCCGTATTAATAGAGACCAATTCAAAACTACTATTTAAAACCGCATACTGCTCTGCCATCTTGTTTTTAAATAAAAACTTATTTAAAGTTGAAAATAACTTACCAGAATCATTAAAAGCATAAATACCAAAGTTTGGATCATAAAAATAATAATTAATTTCATTACCACTTTTGACTTTACCTAATAACATTGAGTGTGTTGTGCTATTTAGCGCATAAATATTTCCTTGTTCAGCATTAATCAGAATTTCTTTTATTTCATTTAACTCGAATTGGCCAATTATAGTTGATGCGTGTGCCGCCTCTATATTTACATGAAGTTCTTTTAACGCAGCTTGTAACAAAGTTGAATTCGGCTCCGTTGGTGATGCCCCAACTAAAAACATCTTATTAAGCAATTTATTTGCACCCTCACTGCCCTCTAAGGCTAATGCAACAGCCATTGCCCTAACTAAAGAGTAACAACGTCCCCCTGAATTATCATCCATTAAATATAAATAAAAATCTTGTGGTGCGAGACGTTTCTCAATATAACCGCTATCTCTAAAGATTGAATTAAATTTATAAGTAAAATCTAAAACATCATAAATAAAACCTGAATTTTCTCTCGAGGTTATATACTGAGCTAATACTCCGCACTCAATGGCAGTAAACTCATTCTCAAAGTTAAATATTTCCGCTTTTACTGATAATATATCATTATTAAATTTATCAATAACATACATACATGGGAATAACAGTGGATCCGTAACAAATCGCTGAATATCTTGGCTTATTCTATGCTTTTTAAGCATCATACAGTCAAAAAGACTATTTTTTAAATGACCATCACGCTGAACTTGCGCAACTAAACTAGGATTATTCGTATCGTAGCCTACTTTTTTTAATACTTTCGGTAAGATTTGTTTTACTGGGCGATCTGTTAATAAAGCTTCTGTAATAGCGTCTGCAATGACCTGTGACCTGGCTTGCCCATGGCTTGTTGACTGACCTTTTGGTGTTTCCGAATAAGAAATACCAGTATCCATTTTTTGCATACCAACTGGTGTATGTTCAATAAATGCATCAGAAGGAATTAATGTATTAAGTCGCTGGGTAATTTCCTTTGCATGCTCAAGCCCCGATTCAGATAAGTAAATAACTGCTTGGTCCGTTTGTATACCAAATTTTCTAGGCCCCATAATTTTGGCTTGTTCTATACACTGAGGTGACGGCTCATGAAATAACTTCACCAAAGATTTTGTCAGCCGATTAATATATTTTTTATGTATATTTATAGTTAACCTAGCATTTATACTAGAGCGAAGTTTCATTCTTTTTTTTAAATTTTTAGGGAGAATACGCAGTGCTTGTGAACTTAATAAATCGGAATCAACAAGGTTAGATAATTCAATATCCTCTTTACCTTGAACTCTTATATCGACATCATTATTTCCTGTTGATAAATCTCTTATATAACCAATAAACTCCAACTCCTCTTGATTACTGAGTTTTTCAATACCAATAGGAACATCATTGTTATATAAAAAATAAGATTTTCTTTCTATTTCTTTCTTTAACTTATCATGTTTTTTTAATAAATCTGCCGACCACTTTCCTTCATGGCGATATTCATATTTAATCGCCTCAACTAGCATCATAATATTTTTATCAAGCTTTATTTTATCCATTACATAAATGGCATGATTCAATAGAGAGCTATAGCTATCACCAGACATATTATTAAATCCCTTTATCTTTAATTTGAAAACATAACAAGTAGTAATTTATTAGCAAGGAAAATGGAACTTATAAACGGCCAAAAACATAGTGTAACAATTATTTACATCATATTTTTCCGATTTTCCGATTTTACCTGAGTGCTAACGTATCATATTTTATTAAGCCAAACTAATTTTTGATTATTATAAAAAACGACTAAATACATTATGCTTTTAATCATTAAAGGATTTTTACAGCAAGGAGCTAATACCAATGAAGAAAACCATATCATTCACTCTACTAAGTTGTACTTTATTTCATACCACATCATTAGCCGAGGCCCCTGATATCACAAAAGCAAAAGTCATTAATATAGAAGCCCCTCTCAAAAATAACATCTCGTTTAATACCTTCGAAAGTCTCTCATCTAATGACGATGGTTTAATTTTTAATAATGATATTAACAGTAATACCAAGCTTAATAATAAGGCAGCAAAGCTTATTTTTGCAGAAGTAACAGGGACTGAAACAAGCAACTTACAAGGGATATTAGGAATAAAAGGGCAACGCGCTAACCTTGTTATCGCAAATCCTAATGGTATTTCATGGAAAGACGGTGCCGTTGATAATATTAATAGCCTCTCCTTAATTGCCGGTAAATTTGAAAAAAAATACATTAAAAACAAAGAGAAAGATAACCAGCTTGAACTCCAAAAATTGGAGGACTATAACCAACTGAAGTTTTCAACTCAACCTGCTAGCCAAATCAGTATTAGTCAGCAACAAGGAACTCCAATTCAACTATCAAAATTAAATATCGTTGCAGACCAAATAAAGCTGCAAAATACACTTAATATCCACTCTGCCATACAAAATTATATCAGCGCATCTGGAAATAGCACCCTCTCTCCTAGTGAAGGCATTGTCAAGTACAGCACAAAGTTCAAAACTGACATTCCTTATATTCAAGGAAATCATTTAGAGATGGATGAGCAAACTAAATTGACAGGTCGTAACATTGTACTTGAGAGTCACCAATATCACTGTAAAGATAATTTCCTTTGCCCACAGAATAAGATAGATATTCAAGGAGTTATAAACACGATGAGTTTCTCTGTGCGCGGAGACGCAGACATTATTTTTTCTGATACAGGCGTGATAAAAATAGGGAAAAACCAACAGGCTCTTATTGCTAAAACAACGCAATAATCTTATTTTAGCGTACAACAACAAATAACGGCCTCAATAAGAGGCCGTTAAGTTTAAAGTGAATTGATCCTAAGTTACATCCAGATAAACCAAGCAAACAATGAAATCACAAGGATACAAGCCACGTTTAATACCGCACCCACACGTACCATTTCAATTTGCCTAATATAACCGGAACCGAACACAATCGCATTTGGCGGTGTAGCAACCGGCAACATAAACGCACAGGATGCACCAATCCCAATAATCATGGTTAATACAATGACTGGCATACCTAATGCTTCAGCAACTGTTGCAAAGATTGGTACTAATAAAGCTGCACTCGCCGTATTACTGGTAAACTCAGTCAAAATGATAATAAAGGTAGTAACAGCTAGAATAATAACAAACCAGTGACTTTCGCCGAATGTCATTTGCATCCAGTCTGCCATGATCTTACTTGCCCCAGAAGAACTTAAAATTGCGCTGAGTGTTAAACCACCACCAAACAGCATCAATACGCCCCACTCGGTATTTTTCTGAATTTGAGACCAGCTAGCAACACCTGTTACACCAATTAAAATCGCAGCACTCATCGCAATGATTGTATCTAAATCTTTTACGCCACCTAATGCATCACTAATAAACGTACTCGTGATCCAACAAACTACGGCTAAAAGGAAAATCGTCATTGCTGTAATACGCTTGCCATTCCACTCAACGTGTTCTAACTCAATTTGAAAACGATGTTTCAGGTTTGGACGTAACATCATGTACATCAATACAAACATCATTGGTAGTAACACCACCATGATTGGAATACCATATTTCATCCATGATAAGAAATCTAAACCTAAAGCCGCTGCCGCAATCGCATTTGGAGGGCTACCTACAATCGTGCCTAAACCACCAATACTTGCACTATAAGCAACACCTAATAGTACAAACACGAAAGTATTACGTTCATGACGTACATCGAGATTAGACAGTATACCTAATACTAGTGGTAGCATCATTGCAGCTGTTGCTGTGTTACTAATCCACATAGAAAGTAACGCTGTTACACCAAACAACAATAATACCGCGACTGATAAGCGCCCTCGAGCTGCCATTAGTAAGCGATTTGCAATTAGCCTATCAAGGCCTTGGATATGTAAAGCCGTCGCTAATGCAAAGCCACCGAAGAATAAGAAAATAATCGGATTTGCAAATGATTTCAATGCATCCCCTGTATTCATCAGTCCTAAGCCTACTGCCAAGATCGGAATACACAGTGCAGTAATGGTGACATGGATAGCTTCAGTTAACCAAAGCACACCGATGAAAACCATCATTGCAAGACCTGCATTTGCTTTATCATCAAATGGTAAATATTTTAGTAATAAAATTAAGAGTACGATATCAACAGCTAAGATTATCCATCCCCGTTTATTCGAGGGGGTTGGGCTCACTGATGGTGTTAAAGATTCTGAAGCGTCCATGTTTACTCCATAGCTTTGGAAGCAAGTTTATTTTTAGCGCATATTGTTAATAATTATTTATAAGCTGTGAAATATAGAGTTAATTTATTGAGATGAAAATGTGGATAAGCTAAAAGTGCGATCTACCCCGCGCAATTTTTTGTGTTTTTAATATCTCTACCGGAAAATGTTCTATTTTGTAGGCAAATAACCGCATAAATTAACAGTTTCAATCGACAGAACAATTTCGCTAATACGCCAACACATCATTCAGCAGTTAATTCCCCCTAAAGCTAAATAAATGATATTAATAGATGAAAAATAAACTTAAACTAAAATATCAACCAATGAAACTAGACAACTAATTAAGCTAGCCAGTTAAAGTCCAGCTAGCTTAACTAATTCATACCTGCTCTATCCCACTAAAACAGGCGCAGTAACCAACGAAGGCTGTATTATATCCTGATGTCTAATCATGCTTTCACGATGATTTAATGATGATGTCATTGCTGAAAGCTGTGCTAGCTGATTGTCATGAGCCAACAGTATTTCTTCATCAGACTCATTTGGTGTATTAGTAACCATAAGCCCATCAGTCAATAAATAATTATCTACAATAGTTTTCACCCCAATATCTTCGTTAGAATTTAAAAATCGCAATTGAAGGTGTTCATATCCTTGAGCATTAGCAGCAAATATCCGCCTAATAATAAGTATGCTATTTGTATTTATATCCGTCAGAATAAGGTCATCCCCTAGGCGATTCACTGCTAGAGAGTTCATATCGTCAACAGGTAAAACAAGTGTATCTGTCAAACGATCGCTCGCATTATTATCAATGATAATTGCTTGATAATGTAGCCACGCCGTTCTAGAAATAACATAGCTATCTTCTTTATCTCCCGCACTTAATACAATATTTTTTACATTATTGATAACTGGTGGGTTGATTATATCCCTTGAATTTCCACCGCTAATTAATAAAGATGATGAGAATTCCTCTTTATTACCATCCGAATTATTCTCTCCCTTACTGTAATATAAAATCTCATCATTAGTTGTATACATTAACAATCCATTTTTTAATTTTTTAACTGTCTCAAATTTAATATTTGGGTATACCTCATACAGTGAAGGTAGTGATAAAGTATTTTTTAAGTTGTTTTTATCAAAAGCTTTAACTAAAGCAGTTTCACTTACAATTGGCTGGCAATAAAGTTTTTTATTTTCCATATCAAAAATAATTGCTGCTGAACGGCACTCGTCTATTCCTAAATATTGTAATGTATTATTTGATGACAATTGATATGCAATAACAATACTTTTATTTTCATACCAAGCAGGCATGATAGCTTTATTATGACTCATTTTTAGTCCAAGTAAAGCATATACTCCTTGCTTTGACTCTAATTGACTAAAATCTTCCCACCATCTTGTTGGGTGTAAGTCAAACCACTTTTGATTTAGTGCCACAGGTTGAATATTACCTTGAGCGTTAATTTGACTGACAACACCATTATTATTAATAATTAAAATTTTACTTTGATAGAATATAACACTCTCAATATTTTCGGTTTCTATTCTTTTGATTCCCTGCTTTTCTATTTGAAAGAAATTTGGATTTTCTCCAACTTGTCGATATATTGATTTTTTCTTATGACTATAAAAAAAGAATACTTCTTTCCCATCATTATTTAATAAAAACCCAACAAACATTAAATCTTTAGGCTCAAATAATTCTTTGTTATCGAGAGCAAGA
This sequence comes from Providencia sp. PROV156, assembly GCF_028480905.1. Lineage (NCBI taxonomy): Bacteria > Pseudomonadati > Pseudomonadota > Gammaproteobacteria > Enterobacterales > Morganellaceae > Providencia > Providencia sp. PROV156. The sequence goes on from NZ_JAMPPE010000001.1 coordinate 191,925, forward strand.
TTATATGAAGTAACATTTGGCTTTATAATAACACCGTCTCTTTCTCTTAACCAATAATGATATATATTATTATTTTTATCAATTCCTGATATTTGGATGATATCAGCCAGCTTCACACTTTTACTATATATTGTTTTTTTATCTTTTACTTTATCAACTAACAATAAATACTTACCAAAAATCACATCTGAAATATCCTTAGGTATGACCGATTTTTCTTCAAATAACTGATAATGAGTCAGTTCATCAATAGAAATACTAACTAATATAATTTCATCTCCATTTATCATATAATTTGCGACTTCATGGGCTCCTTCACTAGGATAACGACATGAGAAATAAATATTTTCATTACTAACCCATAACTTAGTTAATTCAAAATCCCGCTGAGCATTATTATTAATAATATATTTCCACTGAAGTTTATTATCCTTATCAACTAACCACAATAGATTATTATCTTTTGAATAAAAACACGCACCCGCCCCTAACAAAGAAAATAGATCAGCATTTTTAGTATATTGTTCCAATGAATCAGTGAAAATATATCTCCCTGTAGAAACCTGATAAAATGCCCTGCCTACATTAACTTTCCCATACTGATAATTTTCAATTAATACGTACTGCCCCATAATTTTATGTTGTTCATTTAATTTATTTAAATGATTAGATAACTCTTCATTATGGCCGACCCACTTATTTCCATCTTCGCCAATTAAATTTAAATCTAAGTTTAAAAAATCAACTTTATAAACTTCATTATTATTAATATATAAAAAATCTTTTTTTGATACTGATTGGTCTATTTTTATTTTTACTCCACCAATATTTATACAGTCAGAACTAACAATAATATCATCTTTATCTAATAATCCACCATTAATTATCCAATGAGAAGGCGATACCTTATTTGAATCATCAATCAATTCTATCTCTGCGCCTATTTGTGGGCTAAGTTTATATACCCCACCATCCCCCCTTATCGAATGCTTAATTTTCCCATGCCACTCACTGGGTATTTTTGGAATAACCAAATGTCTATATTGATTATTTAACTTTATTTCGATTTCTGTATCTACATATTCATTGAATATCTGAGTGATAGTATTTTCACTTGGAAATATATAAAAGTCATAATCAAATTTATCTGTATTTTCTAAACGACGAATAACATCAAACCCACTATCATGACGTGTTGTTGCTCCTGGCCATAAATTGTAATCATATTTAATATACGATTTTGGCGTGATAGGTAAGGCAATTATTTGTGCATCTAAATAGCCATACTGTCGGCTACTCATGTTATATCCGATACCTTTACGAATATTAATTGCCTGTTGACGGTCATGTACCATTGTAGGGAAATTACCCGCCCAAAAAATATAATTTTTCCGTCCACCTCCTGCAGAATGTGCGCTAGTCCTATAGATATACTGGCTATCAAATTCAATTTGGTTATTTCTAAGATCTATTGTTTTAAAAACTGCACCAGCGCGCGGAAGAACAATACTTTTATCAGGTAAGTAATCATATCCGTTATTTTTATATGCTTGGTCTAACTGATAAAAATATCTACCTACCGATTTAGCATCTTCTCCTATCACTGCATAATTACGCGCCAAACCAGTGAAACCAATACTTAACCCTGCAAAAATAACCCCTGCTCCCCCCATAAATACTGAAGCTTCCGTTACTCCTAAAGCACCGGTTCCTAAACTGAGTCCTCCTGTGACAAAACTAGCAGAGTCAAAAGCAAGTTGTGTGCTAAATATAATCTTATGAGGTTCATCTTTTGCATAGGTCAATTCATATATATCAAAGCCGACTAAGGCACCATTAAATAAAACAGTAACACCTTCATTTACTGTTTGAGCTAATGAAGTAGAAAACAGACTAATATTTTTAGCTTGATAGCTAATATTTCCATTTAACCCACTACGAATTATACCCACAATTTTACCTAAATCATTCAGAGCCCCATGAAATATCATCCCATAATTAATATAACTATGTATTTTCAATGCTAATGCTAAGTTAAAATTATCATTTTTCATGCCATTTCTATTATGGTTTTTATCTGAATACCATAGCATCAAAGACTGAATCGCTATTCCTGCATTTAATCCATCGAATGATGGCTCATTGATATTATATTCACTGTTATTATCTATATATTTTTGGGGCTTTATTTTTTTACCATCGAAAAAATAATTTTCCCCAAATAGTGCTACTTGCTTTTCATAGTAATGATTAAACTCTTTAATTGTCGGATCATCCATTTCAATCCAATGACTTTTTTCAGGATCATCATAATCTATAAATTGTAGTTGATATTTACCTTTCTCATCCTCTTTCAGTGTAGAAAATATAGGCACCCATTTTCTATTAAATTGATAGTTCATTGATAAATTGGCAAGAGAAGTTTCTAAACGGTATCCCCATTGTTCTGCTTCTAACATAGCCAATGTTCCTTTCAATTGAATGTCTCTTTGAATAGCAAGTTGTTTATTAACAATACAACTAGTTTTACTCTCACGTTTAGTAATTAAACTCAGTGAAATAGGCTCACTTAAATGAGTTACACTTAACCCATTCCCCACAGGAACACTCGACATATCATCGGTAATAATCGAAATCACTTCAAAAACCGGATCTTTATTGCTCCCAAAGGCTGAGTAAAAATCAGCCATTTTGTTATCTACCATAAATTTTTTAAATGCTGAAAATAGTTCTTTACTATTATTAAACGAAAACAAACCGAAGTTAGGGTCATAAAAATAATAGTGTGATTTTTTATCATTTATAGTTTTACCAATAAGCATCGAGTGATTTTGACTATTAATAGCAAACATCATTGTTTTCTGCTTCGCCTCTAATAAACTCTGTGTTTCTTTGATATTAATTCTACCATGAGAAAATGATGCCTCTATTGCTTCCACATTCGAATGTAATCGCTCCAATGCCGTTTTTATTAATATTGAATCATTATCTTTAGGATTTGCTGATGCTATATAAAGTTTATTAAATAAAGTATCCGCACCTTTTTGATCATCTTTTACTAATGCAACTGACATAGCTCTAACCAAAGGGTAACAACGCCCTCGATAATCATCCCCTATCAGCGTTAAATAAAAATCTTGTGGCATTAATCGATTAATTTGGCTATTTAATGAATAAAATAATTCACTAACTTTTCCTGTTTCATTCAAAACATATTTTATATATTCCGAGTGTCCTACATTATTAATTCTTTGATATAAAGCCCCTCGTTCTATAGGACTAAGGTCTTGAGTCAAATATAATTTTTTCAGTTCTATTGAAGTCATATTCTTCTTTAATCCTGATATATTGACTTCTGAAAAATCGTTCATGCCCTCACTAAAACTATTTCTAAATGAAGGTTTATTAGAATTTTTATGAACAAAAACTAAATTTTCATATCGCTCATTGATTGTTTGTTTATATTCATTAATACCGCCATATATTGATTGTTCTTCATTTTTAACAACAGCGTTCATACCTTTACTTTTTTTTATTTCCCACCATAATTTACTTCTTTCTATTTGGTTTCCTTCAAGCAGTATTCTATTATAATGATTATGATAAAGACTAATTTGAATATCACTTTGTGCTAATTTTCGTGTTAAAGATTTTATTTTAACTTTATCATCTATTGTTTTATTTATCTTCCCATTTAGTTCCTGAAGTTGTTTCTGCCATACCTCTTGGAAACTTTTTAACATTTTTACATGATTATTTATTTTTATACTTATAGATGTAATAAACTCAAGCCATGCTTTAGCGCTATCTAGTTTTCGTTCCGTTTCAAATATATTATTACCTTTCTCATCCACATATAAGCAATTGAATTTCTTTGCTATAGACAATATTTTGGCATGTATATTTTCCCGAGTGTTTTCAAATTTATTTTTATTTATACTATCCATTTTATTATTAGGAATATATTTTAATATTCTATTTTTCCCTTCTATTGCAAATGATTTTCTTTCACCTTTAAAATATTTAACCTCTTGTTTTTGCAAGACTAATTGCCAATCATTATTCAAAAATTGCATATATGCCGTGGCACTACCATTTGTGCCATCTTTTATTTTATAGTCTTGATAGTCAGCAGACATAACTACATTGTCATATAAAACTGAACTATTCATTCGGCAATCATTATAGACCCGATAATAATCTTTATTATAGTCTGTAACTATAATAGAGCTTTTATTTAAAGCACCTGTGAATAAAAAAAATGTATCTGATGGTTTTTTAGGAATATCTACATAGGAGGGATATAAATGCGTTGCATCATAATTATTATTATTGAGTAAATAGCTTTTAATTAGAAACTGGTCAGGCTGATCGCTATCATAATAACTAATATTATATCGTGAATTATCATATTTAGTTAGTGTCAAATCTCCTTTTTCTGCCGTTGAACCAATGTTAATTAACCTGCTTGTATCTAACGTATATTTATTGATAATTTCATTTATATTTTCAATTACTTCTGTATGTTTTTTTATTGTCATTGCATTCATTCCTTTTAATAAAAATTAATTATTTATTTAAAATGAATAATGACTGTAAATTAATATCTCCTTTACTTCCATAATCAAAAAACAAATTCGGATTGAATTTTATAAAAAGAATTCAATTATATTTATTGTATTAATACAATAAATAACCCAAAAAAAGGGAAGCCTAAGCTTCCCTATTCATTAACTTGCTAAGCAATAAATAATTATGCTTGGCCTTTAACTTCTTTTAAGCCATTGAATGGTGCATTTTTACCTAATGCTTCTTCAATGCGAATCAGTTGGTTATATTTAGCAACACGGTCAGAACGGCTCATAGAACCTGTTTTGATTTGGCCTGCCGCTGTACCAACCGCTAAATCTGCAATAGTAGCATCTTCAGTTTCACCTGAACGGTGAGAGATAACAGCTGTATAGCCTGCATCTTTCGCCATTTTAATTGCAGCCAAAGTTTCAGTTAAAGAACCAATTTGGTTGAATTTGATCAGAATAGAGTTAGCGATGCCTTTATCGATACCTTCTTTTAGGATCTTAGTATTAGTTACAAACAGGTCATCACCAACCAGTTGGATTTTGTCACCAAGAACTTTAGTTTGGTATGCGAAACCATCCCAGTCAGACTCGTTCAGACCATCTTCGATAGAGACGATTGGGTACTGTTTAGTCAGTTCTTCTAAATAATGTGTGAACTCTTGTGAAGTGAAGGTTTTGCCTTCGCCTTTCAGCTCATAATTACCGGTTTCTGCGTTATAGAACTCAGATGCTGCACAGTCCATCGCCAGTGTTACGTCTTTACCTAACACATAACCCGCTTGCTCAACCGCTTCTTTAATTGCTGCTAATGCTGCTGCGTTTGATTCTAAGTTAGGCGCATAACCACCTTCATCACCTACAGCTGTATTCATACCTTTAGATTTCAGTACTTTTGCTAAGTGATGGAAGATTTCAGAACCCATACGAACCGCTTCTTTCAGCGTTGGCGCGCCAACAGGCTGGATCATGAATTCTTGGATATCAACGTTGTTATCAGCATGCTCACCACCATTGATGATATTCATCATCGGCAGAGGCATAGAGTATTGACCGTGAGTACCATTCAAGTCAGAAATGTGCTCATACAGAGGCATACCTTTCGCCGCTGCTGCTGCTTTAGCATTTGCTAAAGATACAGCGAGAATTGCGTTTGCACCAAATTTAGATTTGTTCTCAGTGCCATCGAGATCAATCATGATTTTATCGATGTTAGCTTGGTCTTTAGCATCTTTACCAATCAGCGCTTCTGCGATTGGACCATTAACCGCTGCAACTGCTTTCAGAACACCTTTACCCAGAAAACGTGCTTTATCACCGTCACGCAGTTCCAGAGCTTCACGAGAACCTGTTGACGCACCTGATGGTGCCGCAGCTAAACCAACAAAGCCACCTTCTAAATGAACTTCAGCTTCTACAGTTGGGTTACCACGAGAGTCAATGATTTCACGACCGATCACTTTAACAATTTTGGACATTAGGTTTTCCTCAGTACAAGTTAAATTTTGGGAAGTTGGTGCACCTGCGCCGACTTCCCCATATCTTATTTCAACTCACCTTTCTGGTACTTACCAGCGGCTTTAACAAAACCTGCAAACAACGGATGGCCATCTCTTGGTGTAGAGGTGAACTCTGGGTGGAACTGACAAGCCACAAACCATGGATGATTAGGGTTTTCAATAATTTCCACCAGCTTATTATCCACTGAACGACCTGCAATTTTTAGGCCCGCATCTTCAATACGTTTCAGTAGTAAATTATTCACCTCATAACGGTGGCGGTGACGTTCAATGATAGTTTCTGAACCATACATTTCACGTACAAGGCTACCATTCACTAAATGACATGGTTGGCCACCAACACGCATTGTTCCACCAAGATCGCTCTCTTCTGAACGTACTTCAAGGTTACCCTCTTCGTCGCGCCATTCAGTAATCAGCGCAACAACAGGGAATTTACAATCCGCTTTAAATTCTGTTGAGTTTGCATCTGCCATATTGGCAACATTACGTGCAAATTCAATCAATGCGACTTGCATACCCAAACAAATTCCTAAGTAAGGGATCTTGTTTTCACGTGCATATTGAGCGGTCAGAATTTTCCCTTCAACACCACGCTCGCCAAAGCCGCCTGGTACTAAAATAGCATCTAAACCTTTTAGTAACTCAACACCTCGAGTTTCAATATCTTGTGAATCAATTAATTTGATGTTCACAGTTAAACGGTTTTTCAAGCCACCGTGTTTTAATGCTTCAATTACAGATTTATACGCATCTGGTAACTCAACATATTTACCCACCATCCCAATAGTGACTTCACCAGCGGGATTGGCTTCTTCGTAAATAACTTGTTCCCACTCAGCTAAATTAGCTTCTGGCGCATCAATGCGGAAACGGTTACAGATGTATTCATCCAAACCTTGTGATTTCAATAAGGCTGGGATTTTATAAATTGAATCAACGTCTTTGAGAGAAATAACCGCTTTCTCTGGCACATTACAGAACAATGCGATTTTTGCACGTTCATTTGCTGGGATCACTCTGTCTGAACGACAAATCAGCACATCTGGTTGAATACCAATTGACAGTAATTCTTTCACAGAATGTTGAGTTGGCTTAGTTTTTACTTCACCAGCCGCTGCAAGGTATGGCACTAATGTTAAGTGCAAATATAATGTGCGTTCACGGCCAACTTCAGCTGCCATTTGACGAATCGCTTCAAGGAATGGCAATGATTCGATATCACCAACTGTACCACCAACTTCAACCAAAACAACGTCATGGCCTTCACCACCACGGATGATGCGGTCTTTAATTTCATTAGTGATATGAGGGATAACTTGAATTGTAGCGCCTAAATAGTCGCCACGGCGCTCTTTGCGCAGAACTTCAGAGTAAACACGCCCAGTCGTAAAGTTATTACGACGTGTCATTTTAGTACGGATGAAACGCTCATAGTGACCTAAATCTAAGTCAGTTTCAGCGCCGTCTTCTGTAACGAAAACTTCCCCGTGTTGGGTTGGGCTCATAGTGCCTGGATCTACGTTAATGTAGGGATCCAGTTTCATAATAGTCACATTGAGTCCACGGGCTTCGAGTATAGCCGCCAAAGAGGCTGCGGCAATGCCTTTACCCAGTGAGGATACGACCCCGCCGGTCACAAAAATATAATTAGTTTTCATGCTGAACCTGAAAGTTTAGGTTTAAAAGATGATGGATATAACAGGACGGGAAAACAGTATACCCGAACCTTAATTTCGCTACAAATGTTCTAAGCATAATAAGGTTAATTTTCATCAATACTCTAATATTATCAGCAAGTTAAAAGCGAAAAATATTTATCGCTTCAAAATTAGTCATCTTTATCTATTTTTATAGATTAACACAGTTCAAACACAAAAGCTAAATCCTTTCAGCTCATTGTATGGTATAAAAAATGCGATTCTGTACTAACTTTGATTTTGAATAACTATTTACTCTAACTCTCCACATTTAACCTTCGAAAACTTCAACCTACTTATTATTTTTGAAGCTTTGTTTGGAGCCATTGCATGAGGTGATTTTAGAACAAACCAACCATATCGAATTTTTCTGTAGATGCTTCGTTCTATATATAATTAATGCTCTAGATAGTTCGTGCTACAGCTAGGCGGCAAGAGAGGATATCTCAGGGAGCATACACAAGTATATGACCTTAGTAGCCGAACGCAGCCAACAACGCTGTAGTGCGAAATATGACGAACCATTTTATTCTTGACTCTTAACCTGCTGCCAAAGCCCTTCCATCTCATCAAGTGTAGCACTTTCTGTCGTTTTGCCACTTTCCGCTAGGCTTTTTTCGATTTGACGAAAACGGCCTTCAAATTTGTTGCAAGCTTTTTGCAACGCTATTTCAGGTTTATGACCTAAATGGCGAGATAAATTCACTACGGCAAACAATAAATCGCCTATTTCTTCTTCTAGGTGAGTTTGGTCAACAACCGCCTGTGTGGCTTCTTCCATCACCTCTTCAAGTTCTTCATGAACCTTACCCACAACAGGGCCTAACGTATCCCAGTCAAAACCGACCGAAGCACAACGCTTTTGAATTTTATAGGCTTTCATTAGTGCTGGGAGCGAATTCGGGATATCATCTAGCACAGAAAACTGCGATTTTTCAGCTCGCTCTTTTGCTTTTCGTTTTTCCCACCCCTCAATCACTTCCGAGCTGCTCAATGTGTTATTTGTATCAAAAATATGTGGGTGACGATGTTCAAGCTTATCGCTCACTGTTTGGCAAATATCATTAAAATCAAACAATGATTTTTCATTCGCCATTTGCGCATAGAAAACCACTTGGAACAATAAGTCGCCCAGCTCACCTTTTAAGTCGTTAAAATCTTCACGTTCTATCGCATCAAGCACCTCATAGGTTTCCTCAAGTGTATAAGGTGCAATAGTTTTAAATGTCTGTACTTTATCCCATGGGCAACCTGTTTGTGGGTCACGCAGCTGTGCCATAATGGATAATAAGCGCTCGATTTCGGGTTTTTCCTGACTCATTGTATTAACCTTTGATTTTCTTTTGTTTCTAATTGTCATCTTTATCTCAAACTTACCAGATATAAAGGCAAATCAACAAATTTTTCCCAACAAAAGAAAAAACAAAGAAAAGATTATTGAATATTTGCAAAAAATTATTTTCAAAATAGTTTGAATTGCAGCTAGGCGGCAAGTAAACGAGCCCCTAGGAGCATACATCAGTATGTGACTAAGGTGAGAGCACGCAGCCAACAACGCTGCGGCTCAAAATATGAAGAAAATCACTGACAATATAACAGTACTGATTTTCAAAATAGTTTGAGATGTAGGTAGGCGGCAAACGAAGATATCTCAGGGAGCATACATAAGTATGTGACCCGAGTAGCTAAGTGTAGCCAACCCCCCTACAACTTAAAACATGAAGAAAATCACTGACAATATAACAGTACTGATTTTCAAAATAGTTTGAGTTGTAGGTAGGCGGCAAGCGAAGATATCTCGGGGAGCATACATAAGTATGTGACCCGAGTAGCTAAGTGCAGCCAACACCCCTACAACTCAAAATATGAAGAAAATCACTGGGAATGGCGTTTTGCCTCAATAACATCCGGCAACTGATTTAATTTTGCTAACACCCGGCTCAGCACCTCAATATTATACAGCTCAATTGTCATATCTATCGTTGCCAATTGCTGCTTCACATCGCTGCGGCTACTGACGCCAAGCACATTAACCTTCTCATTAGCTAATATTGTCGTGATATCACGTAGTAGACCACTACGGTCATTGGCGACAACTCTAACCACGAGAGAATAACCACTGGAATAGTTTTCTCCCCAAACTGCATCTATCACACGTTCTGGCGCATGACTTTGCAGCTCAGCTAATTGTTCGCAATCCGCACTGTGAATAGAAATACCTCGTCCTTTCGTGATAAAACCGACAATTTCATCCCCTGGAATTGGCTGGCAGCAACGTGCAATATGGTGCATTAGGTTACCAACCCCTTCAACCACCACTCGACCACTACCATGGGATGGTGCTCTTGGGAGTGAAGACTTACTTTCTAATGTCTTCATTGCCGCGCGGTCTTCTTCTTCTGCGGTGGCTTTGTTAAATTTGCTTTGCAGGAAATTCACTAATTGGTTGATACGAATATCACCACCACCAATTCCGGCTAAAACTTCATCCAATGAGTGAACATTATAGCGCGCGATTAGCAGTTTTTCGGCCTCTCGGAGGCTAATATCAAGCTGCGATAATTCGCTATCTAGAATTTGGCGCCCTGCGAGGATGTTTTTGTCTCTATCTTGTTTACGGAACCAATTTTGGATTTTGGCTCGCCCACGGCTGGTTGTTACATACCCTAAGTTAGGATTTAACCAGTCACGGCTTGGGTTTGGGTGCTTTTGAGTGATAATTTCAATTTGGTCACCCATTTGTAATTGATAGCTAAATGGAACAATACGACCACCTATTTTTGCACCAATACAACGATGGCCGACATCACTGTGAATGTGATAAGCGAAATCAAGCGGCGTCGAGCCTGCTGGCAAATCCACCACATCCCCTTTTGGGGTAAAAACATACACTCTGTCATCAAACACTTGGCTACGAACTTCATCTAGCATTTCGCCAGAATCTGCCATTTCTTCTTGCCATGCAATCAGCTTACGTAACCACGCAATACGGTTTTCGTAGCTACTTCCTTTGCCAATGCCAGTTGCGCCTTCTTTGTATTTCCAATGCGCCGCAACCCCCAGCTCTGCATCTTCATGCATTTGGCGAGTACGAATTTGAATTTCAAGTGTTTTGCCGTTTGGCCCTAATACCACTGTATGAATCGATTGATAACCATTAGGCTTTGGATTCGCCACATAGTCATCAAACTCATCAGGAAGGTGGCGAAAATGGGTATGAACAATTCCTAATGCAGCATAACAATCCTGCAAGCGTTCAACGACAATACGCACCGCTCGCACATCAAACAGTTCATCAAATGCCAATGATTTTTTCTGCATTTTACGCCAAATACTGTAAATATGCTTAGGTCGGCCATAGATATCTGCTTGAATATTCTCTTTTAACATGTACTTACGTAAGGTTGTTACGAAAGTATCTATGTACTCTTCACGGTCAATACGACGTTCATGGAGGAGCTTTGCAATTTTCTTATATTCATCGGGATGCAAATAACGAAAACAGAAGTCTTCTAACTCCCATTTTAACTGCCCAATTCCTAGGCGATTTGCTAAAGGAGCATAAATATTTGAACACTCTTTTGCAGCTAAGACGCGCTCATCTTCCGTTGCATCTTTGACTTCACGTAAATGAGCAATTCGTTCCGCTAACTTAATAACAACACAGCGGAAATCCTCTACCATTGACAGTAGCATACGACGAATATTATCGACTTGTGTCGAGCTGGTTTCGCTTGATTGTGTTGCTTTGAGTTGGCGGATCGCATCCATTTCCAGCACGCCTTTAACAAGTTCGTGAATGGATTTGCCAAATTCATCAATAACTTCTTGTTCTTCTAACTTCCCTTCTTCCACTAAGGGGAAAAGCAAAGCCGCTTGTAAGCTGCCGATATCCATACTTAATGTCGATAGGATCTCGGTCATTTCAATACCACGCCACAGTAACAGAGGGGCGATTTCTTGTCCGGCTAATTTATCGTGACAATATTGCCAGGTATGGATGAGCTTTTCTTCTGATTGTTTATTACTCAATCCCAGGCCGTTAACCCACTTTTCTGGGGCAAACTCACCTGCTGGGGTAAGATGCGCACTTCTTACTGCAACCATATGTTCTCCCTACCTATTAAACCTCTGGGCGACGGATAAATAACGCCATTGACTCTAAATGGCTAGTTTGCGGAAACATGTCTAGCATCCGCAACTGTAATAATTGATAGCCCCCATCAAGTAAAACTTTACTATCTCTTGCCAATGTTGTGGGGTTACATGAAACATAGACAATTTTTTCTGGCATCAGTTTAATTAAATGTTCCATAACGCCAGCGGCTCCAGCCCTAGCTGGGTCTAATAACACTTTATTAAAGCCATGAACCGCCCAAGGTTGTGTGTGTATCTGGGCTTCTAAGTTTTCATTATAGAATGTCGCATTACAAATAGTATTGAGCTGTGCATTGTTTCGTGCCTGTTCGACTAAATTTTCCACACCCTCAACACCCACAACGGATTTCACTAACCGTGCAATTGGCAACGTAAAGTTACCCATTCCACAAAAAAGATCTAATACCCTATCTTCACTGTTTAGATCTAACCATGCTAAAGCTTGTTCTACCATCTGCTGGTTAACTTGCCCGTTCACTTGAATAAAATTTAACGGATTAAATTTTAGTAACTCCCCTGCAACTTGATATTCAGGTTGTGGCGAATTTGGTGACAGAGCCTGTAAGTTTTCATCATTACCCGCTAACCAGATAGACACTCCGTGCTGATTTTCAAAATCGCTTAACTTTTGGGTATCTGATAACGAAAAAGGGGTTAAGTAGCGAATCAATACAATTTTACAATTGTCTGCACGAATAAGTTCTACATGCCCCAGTTTCGCTTTATTACTGAGCTGGTTAATACATTCAGAAAGTGGTTTTAATAAAATATCCAAATCTGGGGATAAGATAGGACAATTTTTTATATCAACCAATGTGTTAGATTGAGATTGACGAAACCCCATAACGACATTTTTACTTTTAGGCTGATATTGTAGCCCTAATCGAGCTCGACGGCGGTAACCATATGGCTCACCACTAATCACCGTAGGAACAGATATATCTAGCGATGTTTCGCGCTGCATCAGGTAAGCTAAGGCATGAGCTTTGCTTTCTCTTTGCAGTGCAATGTCAACATGTTGCTGTTGACACCCCCCACATTGATTAAAATAACGGCACCGAGGCTTTACTCTTTGTGGGCTCGTGCTCAAGCGTTTAGTCACCTTCCCTTTAGCAAAATGCCGCTTCTCTTCCGTCAATTCAATTTGTGCTTCTTCTCCAGGCAATAAACCTGTTACAAAAATGGTTTTTCCTTCGATACGGGCAACACCTTGCCCTGCAGCATCGAGGCTATCAGCTACAACCGTGATTTGACGGCGTGAAGTGGTACGGCGATTAGGAGAGTAAAATTGAGCCATAAAGTAGTCACTACAGAGTATTAAGTTATAAAAATCATGATTGCCGAGTTTTCAATTTTAATGCGTTGTTTTTTTTCGCTAATTAATCCAGAAAAACGGCCAGTCCCATTATACCTGTTTTTCCTATCATTTGATTGACTACTTTTCCATTTTTATTATGCCATTCAATTATTATATTAGTTACTAACCATAAATTTACGATATTCTTCATAGGCATAGTGGTCTGTCATACCGCTAATATAGTCTTGAATCAAACGAGCTCGATAATAAAACTCCAGAATAGATTTATCTGCTTCATTCGTTGCAGAAATTTTCTCAAGTGCTTCCGTGTAAGATAAGCGATGCTTATTAGATAATTTATGGAACAATCTCGTTTCAATGAAAAAGTGCTTGTGGTAATTTTTTTCAACGAGCTCAGCAAAATCCCTTCTATTCATCATCAGTAATGGGCTATAAAAATCTAATAACCCACTGATAATTCGGTAGCCTTGCAACTCTAACTCTTCAACTTCATGGTGGTTAAATACATGTTTAAAAGCCACTGTTTTCAATACTTTCAGTAATCTATGTTCTGGGCTTTTATCTTCTAACAAAGCGCTGTTAAAAGTGCCATTATAAATTTCAGGCAGATTTTTAATAAACTGCAGTGCACTGTAATGAGACAACTTCCCTGTAATATTCACGCGCAAATACATAAAGAACTGATCTTGCTGAATACGCCTTGTGTGGTTGTCACTGATATTATTGAAAGCTCGCATGACAGTTTGATCGAACAAATCATTTTGTTCAATATCACCCCACTCTGCTTTTAAGTACTCAATCAACTGCTCAACAGTAAAAATGCCTTTTTCCGCGGCATCATCTAAATCAGCAATACAATATGAAATATCATCAGCCGCTTCCATAATATAGGACAGAGGGAAACGGCAGTATTTCTCCATATCGAGTTTTTTGGTTAACTCACTGACAAAGTCCATCTCTGACCAATAATAGCCTGGTTTTTTCATCAAATAATCAAACTCAGGGGGAATTGGCTCCAAATCATAAGCTCCACGCGTATATTTTAAGATAGAACCAATTTGTGCATAAGTTAAGTTTAGTTTGAGTAAACGATGCGCCATGCGCAGCCCTTGCGCATTACCTTCAAATGAGCATAAATCCTGCTTTAATTGACGGCGGAATAAGTCTTGCTTTTCATTTCCAGTTAATTGTAATGCCGGTATTTGGCATGGGTCAGGGGAATTGGGTGTATATAAGTAACTTGGCGACAGTAACTTGGTAAACCACCGTTGAATTGCGGCCTCACCAAAGTGCCCAAATGGTGGATTACCGATATCATGCATTAAACAAGCCATTTCGACTAAGCTTTCAAACGCATCACAACGTTCATCTAACCCATAGGGCTCCAGTAATTTTTTCTTTTTTAATTCACCTAAAACCGTTTTACTGATGTAACGGCCAACCTGCTGAACCTCTAGTGAGTGAGTTAATCGGCTACGTACTGCTGCGTTTTGCTCTAAGGGGAAAACTTGTGTTTTTTGTTGTAAGCGGCGAATGGCTGCTGAATTGATAATCCGCCCACGATCACTTTCAAATAAGCGATTAACCGCATCTTCATCTTTAGGTGAAATTTTTTGGTTTTTCGCACTGCTCATGTAGTTACGCTGAAAGTTTAGCTTCTTAACAAAATTAATCTCACCCACTCTGCCACCTTCCCTATTTCGATTGATGTTTCATTATATAGCCTAAATACAGGAAAAAACCTTCACGACTCACCTTTCAATGTTACACTTCGTGCATCTTTGTAATTTCGTTGTCAAAATTCGAGTTGTTGCAATTAAAATTGCGAGTCCACTCGAAGAATGCAGCAATAACACAATAAAACATTATCGTCCCTAGTCAAAATATTGACACTATATTGACATTAATAGTGCAAATTGTGCAGGGAAAAGGAGACAAAATGAAAGTTGGAATAATTGGTGCCATGGAACAGGAAGTGGCGATTTTGCGCTCACAAATTGAAAACTGCCAAACTATTAACCGTGCTGGTTGTGAGATTTATACAGGCAAAATTAATGGCGTTGACGTTGCGTTATTGAAATCAGGTATTGGTAAAGTCGCAGCCGCAATCGGTACAACACTATTATTAGAGCATTGCCAACCAGATGTCGTGATTAACACAGGCTCCGCAGGTGGTTTAGACCCTCGTTTAAACGTCGGCGATATCGTGGTTTCTACAGAAGTTCGTTACCATGATGCTGATGTGACCGCATTCGGTTATGAACCCGGCCAAATGGCACAGTGTCCGCCAGCTTTCGTTGCTGATACTAAGCTAATTGAAGTTGCTGAGCAGTGCATTAAGTTATTGGATATGAACGCTGTTCGTGGATTAGTCTGTAGCGGTGATGCTTTTATTAATGGTGCAGAGCCACTGGCGCGCATCAAAGCGATGTTCCCACAAGTTGCGGCAGTAGAAATGGAAGCCACCGCGATTGGTCAAGTATGTCACCAATTTGGCATTCCATTTGTCGTCGTCCGTGCCATTTCAGATGTTGCAGATAAAGAATCTCACACGAGCTTTGATGAGTTTTTACCTGTTGCTGCCCGTCAATCTTCCCTGATGATCACTGCAATTTTAGCTAAGCTCGCTTAATCATTTGCACAAAAGGTATAACTATTTGTTAGTTATACCTTTTAATTAATTCTACGATGAATTTTGTTATGAAACGAATTACGCATTATTTTTCCCTTACTATCACCTTATTATGTGCTTTATTGGTGGCCTTTTCTGCTCTAGGAGCAACAAAGCAGCGCGTTATTAGTTTATCACCGGCCAATACTGAACTTGCTTATGCAGCAGGGCTTGGAGATAGCTTAATTGCGGTCAGTGCTTACTCCGATTACCCAGAGCAAGCAAAAAAATTAGAACAAGTCTCTGATTGGCAAGGTTTAAATGTAGAACGTATTATCGCACTTAAACCTGATTTAATCCTCGCATGGCGAGGAGGTAACCCCCAGCGGCCTCTTGATCAACTCGCAGGCCTCGGTATCCCAATTATTTATTTCGATCCTCAAACTATTGATGATGTCATCAACTCAGTGATTGAATTAGCACAATACAGCCCAACCCCCGAGATAGCACAACAAAATGTTGAAAAAATGCGCTCTAGGCTCGCTCCTTATCAAAAAGAAAAAATTTCTAATAAAAAATCAAAGAAAGTGTTCATTCAACTCGGTACTCAGCCTTTATTTAGCGCAGGTAACCATACGCTGCAAAATGATGTCGTAGAGTTTTGTGGTAGTGAAAATATTTTTGCTAATAGCGCAGTTCAATGGCCTCAAATCAGTCGTGAGCAGGTGCTCACTCGCAAGCCAGATGTAATTATTATGACTGGTTCAGCCGAACAGGAAAAAACAGTGAAAAAATTTTGGCACTCACAGCTCAATGTCCCAATTATCCGATTAAATGAAGATTGGTTTCACCGAGCAGGCCCAAGGATTGTTAATGCGACAGAACAACTGTGCGAGCAGTTAAACGCATTATCTGATTGAGAATTACAAATTACAAATTACAAATTACAAATTACAAATTACAAATTACAAATTACAAATTACAAATTACAAAAATTTTCTAAATAGTTCGAGTTGTGGCAAGGCGGCAAATGAAGATATCTCGGGGAGCATACATTAGTATGTGACCCGAGTAACTGAATGAAGCCAACACCGCCACAGCTCGAAATATGACGAAAATTAGACGCTGAAAGACGAACCACACCCACAAGTAGACTTAGCATTCGGATTGGTCACAATAAAGCGCGAACCTTCTAAGCCTTCAGTATAATCAACACTTCCACCCACTAAATATTGTAGGCTCATTGGGTCTACGACAAGAGCAACACCTTGTTTCTCGATTGTCATATCGCCTTCATTGATCTGATCATCAAATGTGAAACCATATTGGAAACCGCTGCATCCGCCACCAGTGATATAAACACGTAGACGCAGGTTTGGGTTGTCCTCATCAGAGACCAGATCTTTAACTTTAATTGCTGCCGCATCAGTAAATTGCAAAGGCAGAGCTGCATCATCACTCATTTTTTACTCCAAACCGGTGACCGGTAAATTCATGTGTAGGCTAAAACCTACTCAGATCAATTAACCTAATTATCCGCCACTTGACTAAATGGTTCAAGTGCTGTCATGCAATTAGACACATTGTGCATATCTTCATATCAACATTTGGTTTAATTGGTGTGGTGCTTTAGAATGAGAGCAATTTTTTTCTTAGCCTCTTTCTGGAGCCCTGCGATGTCACAATCTGAAAAACTTTACGCACAAGCAAAAGAACAAATTCCTGGTGGTGTAAACTCCCCTGTTCGTGCTTTTAATGGTGTTGGTGGAACCCCATTATTTATTGAAAAAGCGGATGGCGCTTATATTTATGACGTTGATGGTAAAGCCTATGTAGATTATGTTGGCTCATGGGGACCAATGGTTTTAGGCCATAACCATCCTGTGATCCGTGATGCCGTGATCAAAGCGGTTCATAAAGGATTAAGTTTTGGTGCTCCGACTGCCGCTGAAGTTGAAATGGCTGAATTAGTTTGTGAACTAGTCCCCTCTATGGATATGGTACGCATGGTAAATTCAGGCACTGAGGCGACCATGAGCGCAATTCGCCTAGCTCGGGGTTACACAGGCCGTGACAAAATCATCAAATTTGAAGGCTGCTATCATGGCCATGCAGATTGCTTATTAGTCAAAGCGGGTTCTGGTGCGCTTACGATGGGCGAACCAAACTCTCCTGGCGTTCCTGAAGATTTTGTAAAACACACATTAACTTGTACCTATAATGACCTGTCTTCAGTCCGCCAAGCATTTGAAAATTATCCAGAAGATATTGCATGTGTCATTGTTGAACCTGTTGCAGGAAATATGAATTGCGTACCACCAACAGCTGAATTTTTACCCGGTTTACGTGCATTATGTGATGAATTCAATGCCGTACTCATCATTGATGAAGTCATGACAGGCTTTCGCGTCGCATTAGGTGGGGCACAAGATTACTACGATGTTCAGCCTGATTTAACCTGTTTAGGTAAAATCATCGGTGGTGGTATGCCTGTTGGTGCCTTCGGTGGCCGCCTTGAAATTATGGAAAAACTAGCACCAATTGGGCCTGTTTACCAAGCAGGGACCTTATCTGGTAACCCTGTCGCGATGGCTGCTGGCCTCGCTTGCTTAAAAGAAGTCTCTCAGCCGGGAGTCCACTCACGTTTAAATGAATTAACAGAAAAGTTAGCTCGTGGTTTAAAACGTGTTTCCGCAGAGCAAGGTATTCCGATGGTTATCAATCACGTCGGTGGCATGTTTGGTATTTTCTTCACCGACGCCCCAACCGTAACTTGCTACCAAGATGTGATGAAATGCGACGTTGAGCGCTTTAAGAAATTTTTCCATTACATGTTAGAGCAAGGTATTTACCTCGCACCTTCTGCATTTGAAGCTGGCTTTATGTCTATCGCCCACAGCGATGAAGACATTGAGAAAACTATCAAAGCCGCAGAAACTGCATTGATGAAAATTAAAGAGAATTAATTCACATTGATGTTATAGAGGTGAAATTTTATCCATTTTCACCTCTATTTTTTTATAGTTAAGATATAGTTAAGAATAGATAACTCTAGGTTCGACACCACAATTCCCTAACTATTTAGCATTCAAATAATTAGCCTTTCAAATAAGCAATTCGCCAACTAATTAATTCTCTAAAGAGTTCGAGTTGTGGCAAGGCGGCAAATAAGGAAATCCCTAGGAGCATACACAAGTATGTGACTAGGGTTGACGAATGAAGCCAACACAGTCACAACTTGAAATATGACGAGAAAAGCCTTACACCACAATTCCCTAACTAATTAGTATTCAAATAATTAGCCTTTCAAATAAGCAATTCGCCAACTAATTAATTCTCTAAAGAGTTCGAGTTGTGGCAAGGCGGCAAATAAGGAAATCCCTAGGAGCATACACAAGTATGTGACTAGGGTTGACGAATGAAGCCAACACAGTCACAACTTGAAATATGACGAGAATTTAGGGATTATTGCCAAACATATCCTTAACCCAATCCGGCGCATCATCTTGTTGCTCGCCATTATTACCATTTAAGTCCCAGACCGGGGCTTGCTCTTCTGACGCTTGGCATAACCCTTCTGGGTTATCTGTCCAAATCGGCAACATTCTACCGCCGCCGAAGTTTGAGCAACTTAATTGGCCGTCAGCTGTGACTTGCATATCAACAATGCCCTCTGGTGCACGGTTGATAAGAGCTAATGGAGCTTGGTTCTCTAAGTAGCGTTGGTACACTTTCAGTGCGCCTGTCGCCCCTGTTAATTGTGTTGGGCCGTTATTATCACGGCCAACCCACACGATCGCTACTTCTTTGCCATCAATACCTGCATACCAGCTATCGCGTAGATCGTTAGTTGTCCCTGTTTTACCGGCTAAATTATACTTAGCATATTTGGTCAATAAAACTCTGCCCGTACCTTGTTTAACCACTTGCTGCATACCATACAATGTGAGGTATGCAGCTTGGGAAGGTACTGCTCGCTCAGCTGATGGGTAGCTTTGGTAAATTTCATTGCCATCTCCATCAATAACAGAACGCAATGCAGATAATTTCGCACGATTACCGTCACCACCAATAGTTTGATAAACTTGAGCAACTTCCGCTGGTGTTAGGTTAACTGCACCTAATAACATCGCAGGAACTTTTTCCATCGCAGCCGCAGGAGCTCCTAAGCGTACAAAAGTATTAAACACTTGGTCTAAACCAACCTCTAGCCCTAAGTTTACCGTTGGGATATTTTGTGATTTTGCCAAAGCGTCAACTAACATCATACGGCCGTTGAAATTACGGCTGTAGTTTCTTGGGCTCCAGTTTTGATTCCCGACTTTTACTGTTAGTGGCTCATCTTTTAACCATGTATTTAAGCGAAAACGGTCCGGTTCACTTAGTGCAGCGAGGTATACCGGAGGTTTTGCCAGAGAACCAATGCTACGCCGTGCATTTAACGCACGGTTAAACCCTGAATATTGGGGTTGAGAACCACCAACCATAGCGCGTACTTCGCCATTAATGCGGTCAACTACCACCATTGCCCCTTCTATGTCATCTAATTTACGAGATTTACGTAAATCAGCGACACCATTCTCAACTGCATTTTCAGCCGCAGTTTGAGCCACAGGATCTAGAGTGGTAAAAATTTTCGCACCAGAGAGTTCTTTAACTTTATCGCCCAATTTTTCATTGAGTTCTAAACGAACCATTTGCATAAAGGCAGGTTGAGAAGCCACCAGCCCTTCTTTGTTTTTCACACCAAGAGGCCTTGCACTCAGTACCTGATACATTTCTTGGTCAATCACACCGCGTGTTTCCAAGATTTTCAGTACGATATTACGGCGTTTAATTGCATTTTGTGGCTTAGTCCAAGGGTTATACGTTGACGCCCCTTGCACCATACCGACTAATAACGCCTGTTGATCAAAACTTAGTTCGTTGATTGGACGACCAAAGTAATACAAGCTCGCTAATGGGAAACCACGAATTTCATCATTACCATTTTGGCCTAAAAAGACTTCGTTTAAATACAGCTCTAAAATGCGCTCTTTGCTGTAGTTGTAGTCCAGTAAAACCGCCATGTACGCTTCATTGGCTTTACGTTTTAATGTCCGTTCATTGGTCAAAAAGAGATTTTTGACTAACTGCTGAGTTAAGGTACTTCCCCCTTGAACAGAGCGTCCTGCACTTAAGTTAGCAACAACAGCACGGCCAATAGAGTACAAACTGACCCCATCGTGCTCATAAAAGTTTCGATCTTCGGTTTCTAGTAAGATTTTAACTAAGGACTCAGGGAAATCAGATATCGGTAAAACTAACCGTTGCTCATTATTCGCCGACTGCATCATCGTGATCAGTTTCGGGTCCAAGCGGAAAAAGCCAAATGAGCGGCCGTTTTCCATATTTTCAATTTTGCTCAACGCGTTATTATCAAACACCATACGCGCGAGTATTTGCCCTTCTTTTTGATCAGGGAAATTGAACGGTCGGCGTAAGATTTCGATACTATTACCGCGTACTACAAATTCGCCCGATGTCGTTATTTTACTCACTTTACGGTATTGCATACCTTCAAGCAGGCGAACCATTTCAGCCTGGCTGTAGTCCATGCCCGGTTCAAGATTAACCATCCGGCCGTATACTGCGGCGGGTAAATCCCAAACCTTACCATCGAGACGTTCTTTAATTTGTTGGTTTAAATAAAAACCATATGCCGCGAGTAAAACAGCAAATACGATCATCAGTTTGACTAGCAGCCAAAACCAACGCCATTTACTTTTTACCTTCCGAGGTTTGTTCTTTTTTGAGCCTTTTTTAGCCATTTGCTCTTCTTCATCTTCATCATCGAGATATTGTTCATCAATATCATCATCTTCAAATAAATCTTCATCGTCATAGTCATCGCGGTCTCTACGGCGGCGAGATGAAGACTGTTTTTTCCCAGCAGTTTTTTTATTACGTCTGCCGATCGGTTCAAAATCTTTACCTGACATGGTCACTCCATATCACATGACAAAATAACTTAATAACTCACTAGTTATGCCAGTTTAGTGGTTAATTTTGGCTCATAACCTCAGAGATTTCACCAAAGAAAGCTCTTAATTACATTTCCTTACTCAGGTTAACGCATCGATAGCCTGAATGAGGAAACCCGCTATTAGAGCACAAAAATAGGTTATTTCGCACCCATCATCGCTTTTTTTGTTTGTCTCGTTGGCGCAGTATTTGCAGGGTCATCCGGCCATAAATGCTTTGGATAACGCCCTTTCATCTCTTTTTGTATCTCTTTATAGCTGCCCTGCCAAAATACGCCAAGGTCTTGTGTAATCTGCAATGGCCGCATCGCAGGAGAAAGCAAAGAGAGCGTAATAGGAATTTTCCCTTGTGCTACTGTCGGGTTCGCTTTTTCCCCGTACATTTCTTGCATACGAATAGCTATCACTGGTGGCTTATCTAACGAATAGTGAATACTTACATCATGTAAAGATGGCGCTCGATAGGTCTTCGGAAACATACTTTCTAACCACTGTTGCTGCTGCCAATCTAATCGATTGATTAATAAAGAGACTAAATCAATCTGCTGTAGTTTTTGCTTATTTGTTATGCCATCAAGATAAGGTTCAAGCCATTCATCTAACGAATCTAATAGCGCTATATCATCAAAATCAGGAAAAGCAATATCAGGAAAATGCCGCTTAGCTAGCATGCAGCGAATACACAATTGCAAAGCATCTTCCTGCCAATTTAACTGCTGCAAGCCATTTTGCTTCAACCAATAAACCAGCGCTTGGCAAATCTCAGCCTTATCAGGGTTGCTCAAACGTTCTGATTTCACTACTAATTGGCCACATTGCAAGCGTTTCCAAGCTAATAAGGTCCCTTTTTGTTCATCCCATTCGACCGTTTCTTGAGTGTTAAATAAAGATGGGCAATCTGCTTGTAATCTGTCAATTTCAATAGGATAAGCCAAGGAAATACGCGCATCCGCCATATTTTCGGGTTGCCATAAAGACACCACCATTAACCACGACTCTCCCATTAGTCTATCCGATTCACCCAATATTGCCCCTAAACCACTCGCTAATTGATAGCGATGTTGGTTATCTCGAGATTTCGCAATGCGATCGGGATAACCCACAGCTAACAACGTTGGTAACCACTCACTAATTAGCGCATCTTGCTGACCAATGGTACTCAACACTTTTTGTTCGCAAAGTGCTGATGCTCTCTTGCACCACCCCTCAGTTGGCCTTTCTATATAATAACGAAGATCCGCATCTTGTTGACGAGGAGGTTCCTCGATAATCGCTACCAGCAACGCAGCTAATTGAATAACATGCTGATTTTGGGTTTGTTGTGCCTTACATAGTATTGCCGCTGTTCGCACTGAACTGCCTAACACCGCCATCTGCTGCCCAAAAGGCGTTAACTTACCAGCCACATCAATGGCACCTAATTGATTAAGTAAATTTTTTGCCGCAGATATCGCAGGTTTCGGGGGTAAAGTCAGCCAATTCAGCTGTGCCACGTCGTGACAGCCCCACTGTAATAAAGATAACCATAAGTTGCTTAGGTCACTTTGTGCAATTTCAGCCTCGCTAAATTGAGCCGCACGTTCAGCTTGCTCTTCACTAAATAAGTGCCAACAAACACCTGCTTCTAAACGGCCAGCTCGACCAGCTCGCTGCGCCATCGATGCTTGGCTGATTCGCTGTTTAATGAGTTTTGTCAGTCCTGTTCGTGGGTTGAACTGACCCACTCGTTCAAAACCACTGTCCATCACAAGGCGGATCCCTTCAATCGTTAAACTGGTTTCCGCAATATTGGTGGCTAATACGACCTTTCGCATTCCTTCTGGTGCCAGCTGTATCGCCTGTTGCTGAGCCTGTAGAGATAATGCTCCGTATAAAGGACATAAAAGTATGTCCTCACTTACCATCGAAGCGAGTTCTACTCTTACTTTCTCGATTTCCCCCATACCTGGAAGAAATAATAATAAAGACCCGTGCTCTTGTTGCAATAACTGCCAAGCCGCTAGTGCCACTTCTTTATGAAAGAGTTTATTTGGGTTAATCGGATGATATTCACGTATTACGGGGAACGTACGTCCTTGTGAAGTGATAACTGGAGCATCAGGAAACAACTGATTCAGCCCTTGATCATCCAGTGTCGCTGACATCAATAGAATACGTAAATCTTCACGTAAGGCTTGCTGTGAATCAATTAACAAAGCGAGACCTAAGTCTGCCTGTAAATTTCGTTCATGAAACTCATCTAAAATGACTAAGCCAACCCCTTCAAGCATTGGGTCATTTTGCAGTAAGCGGGTCAGTACGCCTTCTGTCACGACTTCAAGACGCGTGTGACGACTAACTCTAGTTTCAGAGCGCATGCGTAAACCAATGGTATGACCGATATCTTCACCAAGTTGCTGTGCGAGGCGAGCCGCTACTGAACGTGCCGCTAAGCGACGGGGTTCCAACATAATAACCCGCCCATCAATAACCCCACTTTTTAATATTTCTAACGGTAAAACCGTTGATTTACCTGCACCTGTAGGTGCATGAAGCAAAACTTGAGGTGAAGCGACTAACGCGGTAAGTATGTCCTCACAAACTTCGAATATCGGTAACACTGAGGTTATCACTCCATGTATTTAACTTTTACTGTCAGACATTGTAGCATTAGCCTCTTTTGCCAGTAAGCATATTACCGACAACGATAGCGGAGACCCCATGGAATTTGAACCCGCCTTACAACCAGCTACTTTGATTAAGCGTTACAAGCGCTTTTTGGCTGATGTTACTTTACCGAGCGGTGAAGAAATTACAATTCACTGTGCGAATACAGGCGCTATGACAGGTTGTGCTACCCCTGGTGATACCATTTGGTATTCGACGTCCAATAATACAAAACGCAAGTATCCGTATAGTTGGGAGTTAACCCAAACCACAAATGGCCACTTTATTTGCATTAATACCCTTCGTGCGAACCAATTAGTTGCACAAGCCTTAGCCGAAAAACACATTCCAGAATTATCCGAATACAGCGTAATAAAGCCTGAAGTTAAATATGGCACAGAAAATAGCCGAATCGATTTCTATCTCACGCAAAATGGATTACCAGATTGCTTTATCGAAGTAAAATCAGTAACTTTACTAGAAAATAATCAGGGGTTCTTTCCTGATGCAGTGACACTTAGAGGCCAAAAGCATTTAAGAGAGCTCATGCATATTGCGAAAGAAGGAAAAAGAGCCATACTATTGTTTGTTGCTTTACACACAGGTATTCACGTAGCATCTGCAGCGGCACATATTGATAAACAATATGCGCTCTTATTGGAGGAAGCGAGACAAAGTGGTGTTGAAGTGCTTTGTTATCAAGCTGATATAACTGTTCAACAAATGGTGTTAAGTAAGCAGATTCACTTTAACTCTATTAAATAAAGTTTTTTTAACCGTTTTTTATACGAGGCCGCAGAGTTCTGGGCGCTAAAAAGGGAATAAACACGCTCGCCCTCACAGCATTACAAAACTCATTGCAGGAACGATTGCCAAGAGCGCAGTCTTCTGCTATTTATAGCGACCTTAATTTTTCCCCCTTGGGGTTTTTGTAAAATTTGCGTGTGTAGGAGAAGCATTATGCAAGAAGGGCAAAAACGTAAGACATCGTCCTTAAGCATTCTCGCCATTGCTGGGGTTGAACCCTATCATGAAAAAGCTGGCGAAGAGTACATGAACGAGGCCCAGTTGGCGCATTTTAAGCTCATTCTCGAAGCATGGCGCAATCAACTCAGAGATGAAGTGGACCGGACTGTTACTCATATGCAAGATGAGGCAGCTAACTTTCCAGACCCCGTTGATAGAGCCGCTCAGGAAGAAGAATTCAGCCTTGAATTACGTAACCGGGACCGTGAACGTAAACTGATTAAGAAAATCGAAAAAACGCTGAAAAAAGTTGAAGATGACGACTTTGGCTATTGTGAATCATGTGGTGTAGAAATTGGTATCCGCCGTTTGGAAGCCCGTCCTACCGCTGATTTATGTATCGACTGTAAAACATTAGCTGAAATTCGCGAAAAGCAAATGGCTGGCTAGTGTCTATATGGAGTCCTGAACGGCGCATTTTACTGCGCCGTTACAAGGAAACGTTACATTCTGTTATGTTCCACTCAGAGCTTATTCCTTGCGTTAGCTATCACATAAAATCTATCCTTCCCGCATCTTTTTGCCAATTAGTTGGCGATAACGTCCTATCGTGCTCTTTTAAGTAAGATAAACATTTACTTTCACGTAATTTTTACGGAGATAGATTAGGCTGTTATTTAACCCCATAGTTTGAAGTTGAATAATCCTCTAACAACAAAAAAGCGCTTAAAATAAGGCTTCTAAACCTATACTTCTATAGTGAGATCGCTTTTTGAGCTATTATTTTGCGTAAATTTTATTGGTAACGTTTATAATTAGAGATGACTTTTATTCGTTTAACCATTCTCAAAGAAACTTCTGTGAGCTATGATTAGCCGCTTATTTTTGTTTAATGAATATTGGTAATGACATCGAGGTGTACTATTTTTAACCGAGTAGCAAATTTCTGCCGTAATATTTTATCTCGCAATACAGACGCATCCCCTGAAGATGTAGAACAACATCGTGATACTTCGCGAGATATACAGGCAGCCGGTAAAAGGCCAGTCACTCATTCTGCTCATGCGCAAACCGCATCTAAAGAGCAGAACACCGCTCAACCCCATAAAACAGCCCCTATTAAAAAAACGGTTCGTCAATCTCAACGTGCCGATTCAACACCTGAGAAGCGCCCTACAATGACAACCGTAAACGACGAAAATATTACTGTTATCCCGCGTTCCGAACACCCTATTTCGCGGAGTGATATTAGTGACAATGCATTAAAAGTACTGTATCGCTTAAATAAAAGTGGCTTTGAAGCCTACTTAGTTGGTGGCGGTGTACGTGATTTGCTTTTAGGCCAAAAACCTAAAGACTTCGATATAACCACGAACGCAACACCTGAGCAGATCCGCAAATTATTTCGTAATTGCCGTCTAGTTGGTCGTCGTTTCCGTCTAGCCCATATTATGTTTGGCCCCGAAATTATTGAAGTTGCAACTTTCCGTGGCCACCATGACCAAAATGTGTCAGATGACAAAAACTTATCTGCACAAGCGCAAAACGGTATGTTGTTACGCGACAACATCTTTGGTTCTATTGAGGAAGATGCGATTCGTCGGGACTTCACCGTTAATAGCCTATATTACAATATTGAAGACTTCACATTACGTGACTACGTTAATGGTTTGAAAGACCTCAAAGCTGGCGTTATTCGTTTAATTGGTGACCCTGAAACGCGCTATCGTGAAGACCCAGTCAGAATGCTAAGAGCGGTACGTTTTGCCTGCAAATTAAATATGAGCATCGAGCCGAAAACCGCAGAACCAATTTACCAACTCGCTCATTTATTGAGAGAAATTCCATCAGCTCGGTTATTTGAAGAATCACTCAAATTACTCCAAGCAGGCCAAGGTTACGCGACCTATAAAATGCTCAAAAAATATGGTTTATTTGAGCAACTTTTCCCTGTTGTCGCAAGCCGCTTTACTGATAACAGTGATTCGCCAATGGAAAAAATCATTGAGCAAGTCCTTAAAAATACTGACTTCAGACTAAAAAATGATAAGCGTGTTAACCCTGCTTTTTTATTTGCTGTTATGTTATGGTACCCAGTTACTGAGCATGCTGAGAAGCTATCTCAAGAAGGCGGGTTGGCCTATTACGACGCCTTTGCGCTGGCAATGAATGATATTTTAGATGAACAGTGCCGCTCGATTGCGATCCCAAAACGCATTACAACCACTATGCGTGATATTTGGTTATTGCAATTACGCTTACCTCGCCGCCAAGGTCGCCGTGCAAATAAACTGATGGAGCACCCAAAATTCCGTGCAGCGTTTGATTTATTAGAATTAAGAGCCAATGTTGAGCACCGCAACGAGTTACAAGAGTTAGCGTTATGGTGGACTGATTTTCAACAAGCGAATAATATCAAACAGCGTGAAATGATTTCGGAATTAGGTAGTGCCCCTACTCGCCGCCGCCATCGCCCACGTTCATCACAAGGTGGAACCGGCGCGCGCCGGCCGAATAAGTCATAATAGATAGAGAGAATACAATGGAACAAGTCTATATTGCTGTAGGAAGTAACCTTGGTGAGCCGCTGCTACAGGCACAGCAAGCTATTGCAGCATTAGATGCTATTCCTAATAGCCGCGTTGTTTCTACCTCTTCTGTTTATCGAACCAAACCATTAGGCCCACAGGACCAGCCAGATTTTTTGAATCTGGCTGTGCTACTAGAAACAAACCTTGAGCCTGAAGTTCTTCTTAACCATACACAAAAAATCGAACTTGAGCTTGGCCGTGTACGCAAAGAGGAACGTTGGGGGCCACGAACGCTTGACCTCGATATCATGCTTTTTGGTAACCGTATCATCAATACTGAACGGTTAATCGTTCCACATTATGGGCTAAAAGAGCGTGAGTTTATGTTGTATCCGCTTAGCGAAATCGCCCCTTCCCTTGTTTTTCCTGATGGCGAAAAGCTTTCAGAAAGACTCACACAAGTCCCTCGAAATGGCCTAACGTTTTGGGATATTCCAGCCTAAAATGTTCAACCTCTTATGAGGTATGGTCGCAGGGAGATCATTTCCGGAGGTTATTATAATGAAACCAATTTCTCTGGCTGATTTATGTCAGTTTAAAAAAGACAAACACAAATTTGCAACCATGACAGCCTATGACTCAAGCTTTGCTCAATTATTTTATGAGCAAGGTATTCAGGTGATGCTCGTTGGAGACTCACTGGGAATGACGATCCAAGGTGAATCATCTACTTTACCTGTGACCGTCGAGCAAATTGCTTACCACACCCGATGCGTTCGCAAAGGTGCACCAAACGCCTTCATTATTGCAGATATGCCATTCATGAGTTACGCCACACCAGAACAAGCTTGTTCTAATGCAGCAATTTTGATGCAAGCTGGTGCAAACATGGTGAAAATTGAGGGTGGCAGCTGGTTATGTGATACCGTAAAAATGCTAGGAGAACGCTCTGTTCCTGTGTGTGGTCATCTCGGTTTAACACCTCAAGCCGTGAACGTTCTTGGCGGTTATAAAGTCCAAGGACGCGATGAGGTCACGGCAAATCAATTACTCAAAGATGCAATTGCATTAGAAAATGCAGGTATCCAATTATTGGTTCTCGAATGTGTTCCAACTGCCTTAGCAAGTCATGTTTCTGAAGAACTGCTATTACCGGTGATTGGTATTGGCGCAGGAAATGGAACTGATGGACAAATCCTTGTTATGCATGATGCACTGGGTATTACCGCACGAGCGCCTAAATTTGCTAAAAACTTTTTAGCTCAAGCAGGCAACCTTCATGATGCTATTCGTATGTATATCCAAGAAGTGGAAGATGGCATTTACCCAAGTGAAGCACATTCTTTTTCTTAATTGATGCCAGTAATTATAAGGAACACACGTATGCTTATCGTTGAAACGGCACTTATCTTACGCCGTGAAATTCGTCGTTGGAAACAAGAAGGTAAACGTATTGCACTTGTCCCAACGATGGGTAATTTACACGATGGTCACTTAACACTCATTGACCAAGCGAAAAAACAGGCTGATATTGTGATTGCCAGTGTATTCGTGAACCCAATGCAATTTGATAGGCAATCTGATTTAGCCAATTACCCACGAACTTTGCAAGAAGATTGCGAAAAATTAAAGCGTCGTGATATCAATTTAGTTTTTGCACCTTCCCCGCAAGAATTCTACCCAGAAGGGATGGAAAAACAGACTTTTGTTGAAGTTCCTGAGTTATCGACCATGTTAGAAGGCGCAAGCCGTCCCGGCCATTTTAGAGGTGTCGCAACGGTTATCACTAAGCTGTTCAACTTAGTTCAGCCAGATATTGCCTTGTTTGGTGAAAAAGATTACCAACAGTTGCAATTAATTCGCAAATTAGTTTCTGACTTATCATTTGATACTCAAATTGTTAGTGTCCCAACGGTTAGAGCTAAAAATGGCCTAGCACTGAGTTCACGTAACAATAATTTGTCAGCAGAAGAGCTAAAAATAGCGCCTAAGCTGTATCAAATTATGCAACAAGCGGGTGAAAAATTAGTGGCTGAACCTAGCGCATCTGAGGTTATTATTGAAGAGATGAATAATAGCTTACGTGAAACGGGCTTTACCCCTGATGAGCTATTTATTCGCGATGCAGAGACGTTGTTACCACTTGGTGACTCCAGTAAACGCGCGGTTATTTTAATGGCTGCATGGTTAGGTCAAACGCGTCTTATTGACAATTTACAAGTTGACCTGCAACGCGATATTGCATAAAACAATAAGACTTATAACACTATCACAGCAACCATCTTGCTGCGTTGCTAAGCCTGTTACGACTTATATACACGTAGTCAACAACGCTGCAGTTTTGAAGGCACTATGATTTTATTCAAAGTCATTCAGATTGCAGCTAGGCGGCAAGTAAGTGAGTCCCTAGGAGCATACATAAGTATGTGACTAGGGCGAACGCACGTAGTCAACAACGCTGCAATTTGAAGGACGAAGAAGAAATGTTAAGAAGAATGTTACAAGGTAAACTCCATCGCGTCACAGTCACACAGGCAGACCTACACTACGAAGGGTCATGTGCGATTGATCAGAACTTCATGGATGCTGCTGGTATCCTTGAATATGAAGCCATTGATATCTATAACGTCGATAATGGTGAGCGTTTTTCAACCTACGCGATTTCTGGCGAACGCGGTTCAAAAATTATCTCAGTAAATGGTGCTGCTGCACGCCGTGCCGCGGTAGGCGATAAACTCATTATTTGTTCATATGTACAAATTGACGATGAAGATGCGCGCACGCATAAACCGAAGGTTGCTTATTTTGATGAAAACAATGTCATGAGCAGGGTGGCTAAAGCGGTGCCTGTACAAGTCGCTTAATATAAGAAAGCACCCTTCTATGGCGCTTGAGATTGTTGATAAAGCGGGATAAATACCTATTTTTCCCGCTTTGTTTTATCAGCCCAAAATCAATAAGTTGGTTTTTTTGGGGTTTACTTTAAAACTTGCTCTAATTGCTGATGACATAATAGGTTTACCAGCAATCAGAGGGCAATTTAGCAATCCTTTTTACTTAAATTATTTTTTTGCGTTAATGTCGCAATTGCTTCACGATAACAAAGTTCAAGTTTTTCTCTGCTATCCGCCGTAATATGAAGGTCTTGCAATCGGCCATTGTTAATACCGTAGACCCAACCGTGGATCATGACTTTTTGACCGCGTTTCCACGCTGATTGCATAATGGTAGAGTGGCCTAAATTATAAACTTGTTCCACAACATTTAGTTCACATAAACGGTTAAGTCGCTCGCAAGGTTTTAATTCACCTAACATAGAGCTGTGTCTGTACCAAATATCACGTATGTGTAATAACCAATTATTGATTAAGCCGAGTTCGGTATTATCAACAGCCGCTTCAATACCACCACAACCATAGTGACCACAAATAATGATGTGCTCAACTTGTAAGACATCAACGGCATATTGAATAACAGATAAACAATTAAGATCCGTGTGGATAACTAAATTAGCAACATTACGGTGAACAAAAAGGTCGCCAGGTGCTGCGTTAATTAGCTTTTCTGCAGGTACTCGACTGTCTGAGCAGCCTATCCATAAGAATCTTGGCTTTTGCGCTTTTGATAATTCTTTGAAGAATTCAGGATCTTGCTCTTTTACTGATGCTGACCATGCTTCATTGTTAGCAAACAGTTCTTCTATTTTTCTCATCATGACTTATAGCCTAATTGTGTTACTTTGCGATAAAATCTTATACAGCATTTATTGATTAATTAATAATTAGTTATACTAATTTTAATGCCCTTATGATGAACCTCTCCTTTAGACAAAACAACCCTAAATTAGTAACATATTGAATTATCTTAGATAAATTAATTATCTCTTTTCTGCATAACATAGGACAGAAAAAAGTGGCATCATTAGGATATATTGCCGCCAAACTATCTTAAGAATAAAGGTTTTTTTTACATATGACATATGCACTTGAATTATCGCAGTTAACCAAAACCTACCCCGGTGGTGTAAGAGCCTTGCGAGGAATCGACTTAAGCGTTGAAGATGGCGATTTTTATGCTTTGCTAGGACCAAATGGTGCAGGTAAATCAACTACAATCGGGATTATCAGCTCATTAGTGAATAAAACGAGTGGGAGTGTAAAAGTTTTTGGTTATGATTTAGAAAAGCAAGTTGTACAAGCAAAACAACAACTTGGTTTAGTGCCTCAAGAATTCAATTTCAACCCTTTTGAGACAGTACTACAAATCGTCCTTAACCAAGCGGGTTACTATGGAGTCACTCGTTCAGTTGCTGTAGAACGTGCCGAACAGTATCTGACTCAACTTGATTTATGGGAAAAACGCAATGAGCGTGCCCGCAATCTATCAGGTGGAATGAAACGCCGTTTAATGATTGCTCGTGCTTTAATGCACCAACCAAAATTATTAATACTCGATGAGCCAACAGCAGGAGTGGATATCGAGTTACGTCGTTCTATGTGGACATTTTTGAAGAATCTAAACGCTCAAGGGACGACAATCATTTTAACAACTCACTATTTAGAAGAAGCTGAAATGCTGTGCCGTAATATTGGTATTATTCAACATGGTGAGCTAGTTGAAAATACAAGTATGAAACAACTACTTAGCCAACTAGAATCAGAAACTTTTATTTTTGATCTAATGCCCAAAAGTCCTGTTCCTCAATTATTAGGGTATGAATCTCGTTTGATAGACACATCAACACTTGAAGTGGATGTAAAAAGAGAGCAAGGCCTAAATAGTGTTTTTAGCCAATTCAGCGAGCAAGGTGTACAAATTTTAAGTATGCGTAATAAAGCGAACCGTTTGGAAGAGTTATTTGTTAATTTAGTCAAAAAAGAAAGCCATGCGGCCGAGAAGGAGATTGTAAAATGATCTCATTGTACTGGGTAGCATTAAAAACTATTTGGATAAAAGAAGTCACTCGATTTGGTCGTATCTGGGTACAAACCTTATTACCACCAGTCATTACAATGTCACTATACTTTGTCATTTTTGGTAATTTAATTGGCTCAAGAATTGGTGATATGGGTGGTGTGGACTATATGCAATTTATAGTTCCGGGGTTAATCATGATGGCAGTTATCACTAACTCTTACTCTAATGTCTGCTCTTCATTTTTTGGTTCTAAATTTCAAAAGAATATTGAAGAGTTGCTGGTTGCACCTGTTCCAACACACATAATTATTGCTGGTTTTGTTGGTGGAGGTGTTGCTCGTGGGATTCTAGTTGGTTTTTTAGTCACGTTAGTGTCACTATTTTTTATTCCACTACAAGTCCATTCATGGGTTATGGTTGTAGTAACCTTGTTGCTAACCGCTATTGTATTTTCACTTGCTGGGCTATTAAATGCAATTTTTGCTAAGACGTTTGATGATATCAGTATCGTTCCTACTTTTGTCCTAACACCGTTAACTTATTTAGGTGGTGTCTTTTATTCGCTATCCTTATTACCGCCAGTTTGGCAGGCTATATCTAAATTAAACCCTATCGTGTATATGATTAGTGGATTTAGATATGGATTCCTAGGTATTGCAGATGTATCAATCGCAATTACTCTTGGTGTACTGATGATTTTCTTGATAGTTTTTTATTTACTAACTTGGTATTTGATTGAACAAGGTAGAGGATTACGCAGTTAATTTAGCCTAGGTTATAAATAATAAAAAGGTCATATCTATCGTTGTCATTCAGCTAATTAGATATGGCCTTTTATTTTTAAGTGAAATCACTTAATCAAGCAAAGAATATTCTCGATAAAAAATCAAAACTAAAGTAAATTTAATAAAAAATTATATATTAAAGAGAGTTTACTACCCCTTTAATTTAAACCATAAATAGTTTCTTATTGAAAACATTAAAATTCATGGTCTTATCATTCATTTTATTTACCTGGAAAAGGTAAAAATAAAAAGATGATTTTATAGCACTGCCAGATCATATCTTATGAGTTTTCACATCTCCTCTACAGCAAATAAGCTTTAAACACCTAAAATACCAACTTTGTAAATTTTTAACACCACGCATCTCGTATAATAAGAATATTGGCCTGCATATATCCGTTAAATTATATTTCAAACGAAATACAATGTTACAGTTACTTAAATAATATTTAAATTTAATTTTAATATGATTGTTATCGTTAACAGTTAAGAAAATATCAATCTATTGGATTATTCATCTATATTATTAACTTAAAAGTGTTGTTTCAAGGTTAAACATCACAATCTAAGTAAAATACTTAAAATTACTCGTTTAATGGATTTACTTTAAAAACACTAATATAATTTTGATGTGTGAAATATATGGGATAATAGTTATTAAAAAATAACTTAGTCATCTAACCTGAATATAATTAATGATTCTTTACTAGATAGATAAGAGGTTCCTATGATTTTTAAAAAGTCAGTATTAATGGCATCAATTATTATGGTTTCATTATCAAGTGTGGCACATGCTGCAATTGATAGCGGTAATGCTAAAGGCACCATAAACTTCAAAGGTCAATTTATTGATACGACTTGTACTATTGAAGTTAATAATACAAACAAAAATGAAGGTGTAGTGCAACTTGGCACTTGGATGACTAACACCTTCGATAAAGTCGGTGAATTAACTGATGCAGTTCCTTTAACAATAGGCTTGAGTGGCTGCCCTGCAACATTAGCACGTGCTCGCGTCACCTTCGGAGGAACCGCACACCCAGATAACAACCAATTATATGCTGTCAATGAGGCTGAAGGTGTTGGTATTGGTATTTCTGGTGATGTTAACGGAACAAATTTCTATACTCCAGACACAGAAGCTGATGGTATTGATTTGAAAGGTAATAGTGGCGAAAAAACATATTATGCGCGTTACGTTACAACCGCAAATGAAGTTACTGCTGGTAAAGCAAACGCTGACGTTACTGTCACTATTCAATATAACCAATAGTTCACTGAATTAAGGGAACATTCGTTCCCTCTTTTTATAGGGGAAAATTTTGAAAAAGCATCTCATTTCATTAGCGCTTTTATTTATGACGACTCTTAATGCAAACGCCAGTGTTATTTTAGGTGGCACTCGTGTTATTTATGAAGGCAATAAGAAAGAAGCTTCAATTTCAGTGAGAAATGATGACAAAACACCTTATCTTGTACAATCTTGGGTAAATAATTTTAATAATAATGATAAGCAAAAAGTACCGTTTACTGTAACTCCTCCACTTTTTCGCATTGAACCTGAATCAGCCAATGCTATTCGAATTGTTTTAACAGATTCTCAGTTACCCTCTGATAAAGAATCAGTTTATTGGCTAAATGTTAAATCAATTCCACCATCTGACCCAAATGCAACAAATAATTTAACGATTTCAATTAATAACAAGATTAAATTATTTTATCGCCCTGCAGATTTACCAACAGCAGAAGCATTAATTGCGTATGAAAAATTAACCTTTAAAAAACAAGGAAGCTATTTAAAAGCAAATAATCCAACGCCTTATTATGTTTCATTCGGGGAGTTGAAGGTTGGTAATAACGAAATTGCAGAACCAGGCATGGTCCCTCCTCTGGGCGAAGCGTCATGGAATATTTCGGGAACTCAAGCAAACCAAGTTACTTGGAGTGCAATTAATGACCATGGAACGATAACGAAAGCGAAAACTCAGACATTAAAATAATCAGTTGGAAGAACATTCATTATGCGCTGCATTTCAAGAAAGCAACATCCATTAAATCGTCATTATGACGCGATAACCGATTTGCATAATGGGGTAACTTATTTTCGATTAAAAAAAATATGTCAGGTAGTAACTGCAATAATTTTGGCTGGAATAAGCATTAGTCATGTATCTGCAGAAGATTATTTTAGTCCTAGCTCACTCAGCGTCATTGATGGCCAAAATATTGCAGATCTACCTAATTTAGACCAGTTTGCTAACCCTGGAGGCCAGTTAGCGGGAGAATATCATGTCGATATTATCGTAAATGGTATTTTAATGGATTCTAAGGTTATCGAATTTATTAAGGATGATAAATCAAGCCAGTTAATTCCACGCATAACAAAAGAAGAATTAGCACTTTGGGGAGTTAAAGTTAATTCTATTCCAGCATTGGCTGCACTTTCTGCTGGGCAATATATAGGCCCAATAGGCGAATATATACCCGAGGCAAAATCTACGCTTGAATTGAATCAACAGAAGCTGAATATCTCAATACCTCAAATTGCTATGAATAAACAAGCATTAGGTACTGTTCCCGTTAGTCAGTGGGAAAATGGTGTTCCTGCTTTAATCTTAAATTATTATTATAGTGGCTCAAACAATTGGAGTCGTAATAACGCCAAAGATACAAACTCTCATTATTTCAACCTTCGTAGCACTGGAAATCTAGGCCCATGGCGTTTAAAAAACTATTCGACTTATACGGATAATAGTGGAGAACGCGAATGGAACAACATTGAGACTAGCTTAGAAAGAGGGATTAATTTCTTAAAATCTCAATTAGTGATTGGTGACACCGCGACACCAAGTGAGATTTTTGATGGTTTTCAATTCCGTGGTATTCAATTACAAAGTGATGAATCCATGCTACCTAGTTCAATGAGAGGTTTTGCTCCCATTATTAGGGGAATAGCTCAAAGTAACGCAGAAGTTACGATTAAACAAAATAACTATGTTATTTATCAATCCTATGTCTCTCCAGGTGCATTTGAAATTGATGATTTATACCCAACAGGGACTAGCGGTGACTTAACCGTTATAATTAAAGAAGCGGATGGTACTGAACGCTCATTTACTGTTCCGTTCTCATCAATTGCTATTATGCAGCGAGAAGGGCAACTCAAGTATTCATTAACGGGGGGAAAATATAAATCTAATGCCTCCGGTGAAGTAGAACCTGATTTCCTGCAAAGTACGTTTATTTATGGGTTACCAAAAGGTATTACTGGGTATGTTGGAACTTTACTATCAAAAAATTACCAATCTTATGCGATAGGAATGGGAATTAATTTAGGTAGCTTGGGAGCACTATCGGCTGATGTTACACAAGCAAATAGCCAAAATTTATTAGGGAAAGAAGATACCGACAGTGGGCAGTCATATCGTTTTCAATACTCCAAAAACGTGACCTCGACTGGTACATCTGTAACTTTAGCTAACTATCGTTACTCAACGGAAGGATTTTATTCATTCAGTGAAGCTAACAGTAATCAACCTAAAATATATCGCGATAATAAAAAAAATCGCTTTCAAATCTCACTAAATCAGTCACTAAATGAATTCGGTAATATTTATTTTTCTAGTTATCAGCAAGATTATTGGAACCGTTCGGGTAAAGAACGCTCATTAAATGCAGGTTATAACAAAAGCTTTGATGGGATCACTTATAACTTTAATTACAGTTATTCTGATAGTGCTTATCAACGTAAAGCTGATAATTACTTCTCTTTTTCAGTTTCTATTCCACTTAATAATACATCCGGCAATTACACATCGATAAATAGTAGTATTACAGCGGATAACAGCGGCAATGCAGACGCAATGATGGGAGTAAGTGGTACTCTTGGCGAAAAAAATAATATTAATTACGCTGTTCAGCAGTCATATGGAAATAAAGAAACTCGTGGTAGTGGAAATGCCTCGGCATCTTATCGAGGAAGTTACGGTGTTGCTAATGCGGCCTATGGTTATGATAGATATTCACAGCGAGCAAACTACGGTTTAACAGGGGCGGTTGTTGCTCATCCATATGGCATCACTTTAGCTCAGCCTATCTATGATTCTTTCGCGATTATTCGAGCTCCGGGTGCGGAAAATGTGCAAGTTTTAAATCGAGCTAATATTTCAACCGATTCTCGAGGTTACGCAATTGTGCCTTATCTCAACCCTTATACTAAAAATGAAATATCCCTCAACATTGACTCTTTACCTGAAAATGTTGAATTAAAAACCAATACAGTTAATGCGGTACCAACAAAAGGTGCCGCAATTTTGGCAAGCTACCAAACTCATGTCGGTTACCGATTATTATTTAATGTTACTCATAATGGAAAACCAGTGCCTTTCGGTGCAATGGCCCAATTCGCTCAAAGTGATGACCAAAATATGAGCTCAGGTATTGTCGGTGATAATGGTGATGTGTATCTCAGTGGGATGCCAGAGCAAGGGCGACTACAAATTAAATGGGGTAAAAACCAAGAAGATCAGTGTGTTGCCGAATATAAATTAACCGCTGAACACTTGAAGCATCATTTACCCATATTGCCCGTCAACTGCCAATAAAATAGGTTTTGAATATGAATATAAAACAAATTATTGCTTTGGTTGGTATTACCTTGTTTTCACTTAACGCGCTCAGTGTCGGGCAGTTTCGTATCAATTTAGGGGATTTAGAAATTGATACGGCAGCTCATAAACTTCCCCGTGAAGCGATATTGGGTAATGGCTGGAAGCAATTTGAATCTACAGGGAATCAAGAATTATGTGTTGCTGAAGGGCCGGGAAACTTTAATTTTACTCCTCAAGTAAATAGCCAACCCGTAGGAATGGTGATTAATGATGGATCAGGGAGTTACCCCGTTTTTAGCACTGGCATTAATGGCGTGGGTTATGTCATGGCATTAAGGCAAAAAGGAACGAGCCAATGGTATCCATTAACAGGAAATAATAGCGAAATTAGTGCCATTGATGGCTCATCATCGCTACAACTTGAAACACGAATGATGTATGTCAAAACCGTTCAAGGAGATATTGAAGGAACGGATAAAGCTGCTACACATTTTAATCCAGTCAAAGTGCAATGCAGTGGTGATATGAATTGGATCTCATCAGTAGGAGAAATATTGCCTGCATCAACATTGATTTCATGGGCACAACGCACTTGTGCAGTTTCATCAGTTCGACAATCGGTCGACCTCGGCGTCCATGACATCGCTAAAGTTCGCTCGTTAAATATAGGAGATACCTTTGGCCATGCTCAACAGTCGATTACGATTAACTGCCCTGCCATCATGTCTGTAGCCTACACCGTAGCTGATAACTTGCATCCAAGTAATATAAATACAGATATTATTTATTTAGAAAATGAAAGCGAAAACCCTGGGTTTGCGGTGCGAGTATACGAAGCGGGTCAATCTTCCCCATTGAAATTAGGAGGAGACCGTACCTTATCCAACAATTATGTCTATTCCTTGCTGGATAAAGCAAGTCTGAGCCCCATTGTCACAAAAACATTTGAATTCAGATATGTCAAAACATCAAATGAAGTGAAGGCAACTCATGGTAATGCACAGGTTACGGTTACCCTTGTGTATAAATAATCAAGGGTCATTATTTATGAAACATAATTTAAATCTATTTGTACTGTTTTTTATATCTCTAATGCCAATAAATGTGATGGCTGTGGATGCCTATATCAAGGTGAATTTCACAGGTTCGATTAAAGGTGAAACGTGTAGCATATCTTCTGCTGCGCAAGGTGTTGATTTAGGAATGTGGTTTTTAGAAGGTGATGGAAGCAACTTCCCTCGTAACTCAGTGACGGATTGGGTGGAATTTGATTTGGTTTTTAATTGTTCAACAGTAAATCGACAAGTGAGTGGCGCCTTAGAAGGAACTCCTGCTGCACTAGATAGAAAGCTATTTGAGTTGGATCAAACTGAAGGTTCAGCGAGCGGAATGGCAATTCAAGTTGAAGCTTATTCACCCGAGCGCAAACGTTGGGAAGCAAAAAATGCAAATGAAGTCAGCACCTTAATTAGTGCGGCAGGGACAACTTCAGGAACTAATACAGTTCAATTGCGCGCACGCTATAAGCAATTAGCAAATAGCGCAACACCAGGTACGGCAAATGCCTCTATTACATTCGTTGTACGAAATAATTAAGGGGAAGCAATGAATAAAAAAATTCAATATACAATTCATTGCCTTGTAACAATGATTTTATTTTTTTCTGTTAAATCATTTGGTTACGATGCCATTTTTAATATTACAGGGCGAGTGTCTTCTAATACCTGCTCCGTCCAATCATCAAGAATACAAAATGTTCATCTTGGTGATTATACTATTGGTCAGTCCGGCTTTGGCAGTGGTGTCAACACGCAAAGCAAAGATGTGAGATGGCAGATTGATTTTGATTGCGATAAAGACACTAAAATTAATATTGCTCTTCAAGGACGTCAATATTCAGGTTCTAACACAGTTCTAGATATAGATAACTCTTCTGATAGAGCCAGAGGTGTTGGAATAAGAATAGAATACAGTAATGACCGAACGTTGTGGTATAGGATGGGAATAGGTGGCCGAGGCACTTTGGTTTCCCCGTCAAATGTTGACGGAAAACTATCGATATACTTTAACTCGTATTATATACAAATGGAAAAAACGATTCTTCCAGGTAAAGCCAATGCGACTATGGACGTAGAAGTGACTTACGAATAATAGAAAAACGCCCTACTGTGGCGCTCAGCACACTGCTAAACCTATTATGTGTGGTGACAACAAGAAGGACCGCTAAACGCGGCTCTTCTTTATAAGGTCACCAAATATTATTCTTCAAGTAACGTTACATGACCAATATAAGGCAGATGACGATATTGTTGAGCGTAGTCGATACCGTAACCCACCACAAATTTGTCTTCAATAGAATAACCAATCCACTCAACAGGAACCTGCACTTCGCGACGTGAAGGTTTATCCAGTAATGTACAAATAGCGACAGATTTAGGGCCACGTAATTCGAAAATTTCACGAACTTTATTTAAAGTATTACCAGAGTCGATAATATCTTCAACGATTAATACGTGTTTATCACGGATATCTTCGTCCAAATCTTTGACAATTTTAACATCACGGCTCGATGTCATCGCATTGCCATAACTTGAAACAGTCATAAAATCGACTTCATGAGGAACATCAATCTTACGGCATAAATCAGCCATAAAAATAAATGAACCTTTCAGCAAGCCAACAAGGACTAATTCACCATCAAGCTTTTGATAATGAGCACTAATTTTATCAGCTAATTCACTAATTCGTTGAGCAATCTCTTCTTCAGAGATCATCACTTCAAGGGTATGTTTCATCTTCTATTACGCATCTATGGGAATGGAAAGCACGTAATTTTAACATAGGCAGCACGCATATACTAATAAAGGAAAATACAGTGCTAAAATTTCACACTGCATTTTCTCTGAAAATAAATAATGCTGTTAACTGACAGTGAAGCCCAACATCATTCCTGTATCTTCATGCTCCAAAAGATGGCAATGGGCCATATAAGGGTGCTGTTGAGTTGCAGGGTGTTTAAACTCGACTAAAATTTCACTCACCTGCCCTTCCACTTTAACAATATCTTTCCACCCTTGGCGATGAGGCGCTACGGCTTGGCCGTTTTCTTTTAGGATACGAAAACGTGTGCCATGGACGTGGAATGGGTGCAACATCATATCGCCGCGCCCTGAAACGACCCAAATTTCTTGTTGATTCATAGGGGCATTGAATGCAGGATGCGTCATTGAGAAAACTTGCCCATTAATAGTATTCGCATTATGAATATCCAAACCATCAGAACCTGTACCACAGTGGCCGCCACTTCCCATTTTGCCATTC
Source organism: Providencia sp. PROV156 (assembly GCF_028480905.1). Classification (NCBI taxonomy): domain Bacteria; kingdom Pseudomonadati; phylum Pseudomonadota; class Gammaproteobacteria; order Enterobacterales; family Morganellaceae; genus Providencia; species Providencia sp. PROV156. The sequence continues at coordinate 233,608 of NZ_JAMPPE010000001.1, forward strand.
ATATTTCCATGATTCATATTTCCATGATTCATATTTCCATGGTTCATATTACCTGCATTCATGTTACCGTGGTTCATATTCCCCATCATTGCACCATGACCGCTCATGTTACCCATGGCCTGGTCACCATATTTTTCACGTAACATCATCATGCCTTGCATGTCCAAACGCATATCCATCATTAAGTGGAAACGACGGCGATTTAAGCCAGCAAGAGAAGGAATAGCAGACATTGCTGCAAGTGTTGATGGTAAGTCACCTTCTCCCTTCGTCAACGTTGTTTCAATACGCAGTACTGGCAAAGGCTGGTCAAATGGTGCGATCGTCATACCCATTTGCCCGACAGGTAGAGTTACCAAATCGAATGCACGACCATCGGAGGCATCAATTAATACTTCAAAACGCTCTCCCATCAAGATAGGTAATTCTGTTACCGCAATCGGCTCGGCTAATAAACCACCATCACTCGCAACGACATACATTTTACGTCCATCACTGGTGGAAATATTTAAACTTCTAGCATTACAGCCATTCAATAACCTTAAGCGCAGCCAACCTTTCGGGGCAACATGTTTAGGATAAACAGCACCATTCGTTAGCATGATGTCACCGAACCACCCCACAGCCGCACTCATCACATCAAGCTGGTAATCAATTTGCCCATCATCTTTTAAGCGTTTGTCTTGCAAAATGACAGGAATATCATCAACACCCCAATCGCTTGGTAAGCCGTGTTTTGTGCTGGCATCATCTTTAATTAATACAAGACCAGCTAACCCCATCGCCACTTGGTAGCCGGTTTTTCCATGAGTATGAGGATGGAACCAACATGTCGCTTCGCTTTGATTTACCGTAAAATTCACTTTACGGCTTGTATCTGGTTGGATTATCGCTTGAGGGCCGCCATCTTGCTCACCTGAAATCTCTAAACCGTGCCAATGAACCGTGGTGTCTTCTGCCAGTTTGTTAATAATATTGATATTAACATTTTGTCCATTTTTCAAACTAATTGCAGGGCCTAATAAATTACCGTTATAACCCCATGTCGTCGTTTGCTTTCCTGGAACAAATTGCGAAACACCCTGCTGAATAACTACCTGAATGTTGCCTTGCACATCAGGCTCCAATAAGGGTGGAATCGCTAATGTTGGATAATTTCCTGCTGCGACCGCGATGCGGCTCCAAATAGGCAGCGCACTTGCAGCATATGTGATAGCACTTAACTTAAGAAAATCGCGACGTAGCATTGATAACCTTCCTTTTATTTATCAAATCGATAATCATCAGTGGTGTAATTTATGACAAATTACACTTTCGAAGCAAAACATGGTTTAATGGAGGTATGATAAAGCTTCCCCTTACAGGAAGGTCAATAAAGCCACTCTAAAAATGTGGGTTTATTACATGGATTTAAGAAAAATATAGTTGACTAACAATTCTATTCTTATGCTAACGTAACTTGACATAGAAAACAGATAGAATAACGAATGCGCAAATTTATATTGATGTCATGCTTAATGACTCTGTTGGGGATAACCAATTCTGCCAGAGCCCTTTCCAACAACGAAGCTGAAGATCTTGCTGATCTCACGGCTGTTTTTATTTATCTAAAATATGATTGCGGGTATTCACAAATCCCAGATAGAGAAATTGAACGTGCCATTGTTTACTTTGCTAAAAGTAACAAATGGGACCTTAGCAACTATAATGCGGAAAAAATGACCGCCCTTAACAAAGAAAGTTATAGTGACCTAAAAGGGATACCACTCACCACTGAGTTTAAATGCCAGTCCCTTGCACGGGATTCTCTTGGCCTCTTTGCTTACGTCAAGTAAGCTGATAAGAAAGCCCATCAAGAAAACATGCCAAAATATCGCCTGCATGTTTTCTTTCTTTACTCTAAATTATTCTTTCTTTTCTGCCTTCTTTCTTGCCAAAACAAAGCTATCGATGGAATACTTTGAATAATTACCATCCTGATAATATGGTTTGACATAACAAAGCCTGCATCTAAATTCATGGTAATTGCTGCGAATGTCATCGCTTCCATACTTCCCGGGGCCCAAGCTAACAGTAACACCGAAATATCATAGCCTGTAATCCAAGATGCAAATACCGTGATAAGAAAAGTCAGCACGATATTAACCACCACGACTTGAGCTGAAGAGTATATATTTTTAATCAACGAGGAAAGTGGGAACACAATGAAATGGTTACCAATGTTCATCCCAATCAATACCATACTAAGTTCAGTCAACATCAGTGGAAAATTCAATGGGATATCAACCCAACCTTGAATGAGTGTTGCCGCCGCTAATGACGTCAACATAAAAGGCGCAGGAACTTTTAAACGCTGTAAAATGGCCCCTGAAATCACCCCAACAGCAATAATAAGCAGTAGCCATCCCGTTGAAATTAATGTCAATTCTGGTAATTCTATTATCGGTTGTGGGTCACCATCACTGCCAACAACAATTCCTGCTAATAAGATAAGAATAATTAAGCGAATTGTATGGGAAATAACAATTTTCTGAGGCGGTGTATGGGTGTGGTCTGTTAATGCGAGGATTGCCGCCATAGCACCGGGTACAGAGCCAAGCATTGCCTCTTGTTTTGTCCAACCGACTTTCCGGTGAAACCAAAAAAAACTAAACGAAAATTGCACAGCCAAACAAACAACCAACATCAATAATAAAAGAAATAAATTGTCCGCTTCATTAAGAGATACTTGATTGAACATCAAGCCCACAGAGGTTCCCAACGTGACTTGAACGAAACTAATGGTGTGTTTAGGAATTGCGAAGGAAATACCAAAACGATGAAAAATGATAATGGCAATGATCGGGCCAAACATCAATGCAAGGGGAACTCCTAGGTAAGTAAGCCCGCCACCGATTAAAGCACAGATGGAAATCCCACCTATCATTTTTAATAATTTCTTCATATGGTATTAACCATTAAGTCTTTTTATATCCCTAATTTATATCATATTATTTAAGCCATATAGCTTTAGTTTTTATTTATTTGTCAACCTAGTGATATCCACCAGTATTTATCTATTTATTAGGTTTTGATCTTATTATTTTAACTTGGTCTGAAAAAATCTTTTTAACTTAGATTGACACGGTACAGTGAAAAATTTATTTCCTTCTCTTTATGTTATCAGCATGAGCTTGGTTCATAACCGCTTTGGACATCCATTGTGCTAATTGTGTTACTTGAGCATCATCCATTTTCCAAATATCTTTTAGTACTAAAAATATTTCGGAACCATAAATAACAGAAAAAGCACGAATCACTTTATCAATAATTTCTTGCGGATATTCTGATTTCATTGGCGATGTGACCATTGCAAGAATTTCTTTACGATTACCGCGTTCTAGACGCTTATCTTTAATACTTTGTGGAGCTGCTCGCCCCTGTGCCCACTGCTGTAATGATACTTGCAGCGCGGCTCGTAAAACACCTTCATGTTCAAACATACGTGGAAAAGCATAGGTTAATAGCTCGTCAATACGCTCTTCGGTTTGCTCACTTTGCGGGCGCCAAGTTAAAATAGGACCTAAACTTTCATTAACCGTTGCGGTAATTAAATCGGCTTGTGTCGGAAAATAACGATAAGCTGTCGCACGAGAAACTCCCGCCTCAAGTGCCAACTCAGAAACAGAAGGCATCGCCCCTTTTTCAAATAAATCTAAAGCCGTCTTAATCAACAATACATAGGTTCGTTTTCGTGTCCCTTTGTATTCTGAATGTGAATTAGTTTTAGACATTAATTTATCCTTAAAATACTGTCACTTACTATAAAATGAGTTAGAGCTCATGAAAACATATAAGTGTGAATAGGTAAATGCACTTGGTTGATGATTTAAAGAAATTATTCATAAAGGTGATTTAAAAGTAATAGCAAAAATCATAACAATCACAATTATATCTTTTAAATATCCAAATATACTCAAAATAGCTCAGGTCTATAAATAATAATTTATACTATTTTATCAATAGGATAAAAACATTATCAGTCAATAACGTCATAATAAACCAAAAATGAGACTACAATCTCATTTTACAATCAACCGCAATGATACTATAGTCTCATTATGATGAAAAATTCAACGCTCGTTTTACTCTGAAAGGGTTTGTATATGAAAAAACATCCGGGTTTTATTTATATTGTAACGACGCTTGACACTAAAAGTGCTGAACTATTTTATGTTAGTGAATTAATCAAAAACGCCGGATTGGCGGTACGTACTGTTGACCTGACAACACAACCAACGCAATTAGAAAAAAACGCAGATATCAGCGCACACACTGTCGCAAGTTTTCATCCACTTGGTACTGAGGCCGTTTTCTGTGGTGACCGCGGTAAAGCCATTGAAGCTATGGCACAGGCTTTCAGCCTTTATCTTGCCGCACAAACAGATGTTGCCGCTATTCTTGGTTTAGGTGGTTCGGGTGGAACCGCACTCATTACACCCGCCATGCAAGTATTGCCCGTAGGTATTCCAAAATTAATGGTTTCCACAATGGCATCAGGGGATATTTCTGGTTATATCGGCGCGAGTGATATTTCGATGATGTACTCCGTCACTGATGTATCAGGTTTGAATATCATTTCCCGCAAAGTATTAAAAAATGCTGCTAATCAAATAGCAGGAGCTGTTTGGTTTGACGACGAAGAACAACCGCATGACTTAAAACCAGCAATTGCACTAACCATGTTCGGAGTAACGACCCCATGCGTACAGCAGCTCACAACAGAGTTAGAGGCGCAATATGACTGTCTAGTCTTCCATGCGACAGGCAGTGGTGGCAAAGCCATGGAAAAACTAATTGATAGCCAGTTATTACATTCTGTTTTAGATATTACAACCACCGAAGTATGTGATTATTTATTTGGTGGGGTATTAGCTTGTGATGAAGACCGTTTTGGTGCCATTGAACGCACTCAAACCCCTTGCGTGATGTCTTGTGGAGCTCTCGATATGGTGAATTTCGGCCGCCCTTCGACTGTGCCCGAACACTACCAAAATCGCTTATTTTATCATCACAACGCTCAAGTCACTTTAATGAGAACGACCAAAGAAGAAAATCAGCAAATGGGTCGTTGGATTGCAGAAAAATTAAATCGTTGTAATGGTGAAGTGCGCTTTATCATCCCAACAGCAGGCTTTTCAGCATTAGATGTTGATGGTGCTCCATTTTGGGATCCTATCGCAGATCAAGCCTTCATTGATGCTTTAACAGCAAATTTAATAATAACAGAGAAAAGACAACTTATTTTGAGTCCTTATCATATTAACTCCACAGAGTTTTGTGACCAGGTTATTCAGCTTCACCAGGAAATTTTGAACAAATAATAGAGGTTAACTATGAAACATAACCGCGCAGATTTATTAAAAAAATTTAGAGACATGATTGCTCGGGGAGAACCAATCATCGGTGGTGGCGCAGGAACTGGGCTATCTGCTAAATGTGAAGAAGCGGGCGGTATCGATTTAATCGTTATCTATAACTCAGGCCGTTACCGCATGGCAGGTAGAGGTTCACTTGCAGGCTTATTAGCCTATGGCAATGCGAATGAAATCGTTATGGATATGGCAAAAGAGGTTTTACCCGTAGTAAAACATACTCCTGTCCTTGCGGGTGTGAATGGAACAGACCCATTCTGCCAATTCGATAAATTCCTTGATGATATCAAAGCAACAGGTTTTGCAGGAGTACAAAATTTCCCTACCGTCGGCTTAATTGATGGCAATTTCCGCGCCAATTTAGAAGAAACAGGAATGGGCTATGGGTTAGAAGTTGAGATGATCCGTCTCGCTCATGAGAAAGATTTGCTCACTACGCCTTACGTTTTTAGCGCTGAAGATGCCATTGCGATGACTAAAGCTGGTGCCGACATTATTGTGCCACATATGGGGCTAACGACTGGGGGGAATATTGGAGCAGAAACCGCCCTGACGCTCAAAGATTGCGTTCCACTAATCAATGAATGGGCAAAAGCGGCAAAATCAGTACGCGAAGATGTGATTGTTCTGTGCCACGGTGGCCCAATAGCCACCCCTGAAGATGCTGAATATATTTTAGCCAACTGCCCTGATTGCCATGGTTTCTATGGTGCCAGCTCAATGGAACGTTTACCAACAGAAGTGGCATTAACCGCCACCACACAAAAATTTAAATCAATTACACGTTAGTTTTTTTACTTTATATTTTGCCAACACCAGGCGCCTACTTCGGTAGGCGTTTTTTTATCTTTCTAGCCACGAAAGTTACTTCCCTTTTTCTGGTAAATAGAATGCCCTTTGCATAAGAAATGTGTTAGACAAGCCATAAATATAGGCATACCAAAGTAGAGCACGCCAAAGGCAAAAGCCACATGGGGTTTCTCCGGGAATTCACCACCGCTAGAAATACTCGAATAATAGTCAATCGATCTTAAATATTCAGGCGTTAATCCGCCATAAGGCACGAGGAAAGATAAAATTAACACCGAGAAAATACAGAACATAAAATTGAGTGCCATTAATGCTGAATAGCCCATATTTTCTGAACGTTCTTGCTCTGTTCGGCTGGTTAAACCAAAAAGCATTCGATTGGCAACAGTGGCACTGTATAAATATAAAATTAATGGGGAATCACCTAATACTGACATATTGATGGCCAGTGCAAAAAGACCATAGAAAAGAGCAAATAACGTTAATACTCGCCAATCACGAAATACCGCCATAAAGACGCCCGAGTGAACTAAAATAAATTCAAAAATCAGGATCAACGTCAGGTTATAAATAATTTCTACCGTATAGTATTCAGGAAAAAACCATACAGATAGAATAAAACCAACATAAAACAATGAAAAACCGTAGTTTATTATTTTAGAAAAAGCACGAATAATACTGAAAGAATGCGGGTTCTCCTTCACACTTTTTACTGAAGATTGTTCTGGGAAAAAACCTTGGTTTTTATCTTTCCCATTCCTTGGTGGTTTTACCATTAGCTCACTCCATCTCACCAATATCACTTTATTAATAAGCTACTTGATCACACAAAAAATAAACAGTGGCTAAAGTCTGAATGGCAGGTTCAAAGCGAGGTAAAGTGTAAGAAATATCGACAAGATGGCATGAACGAATAAATGTCATGCCACAGATAGATTAAATTTAATTAAACCAGTTTGGCGATCAGCGTATCTAAATCACCTTGTAAGAAATTCACTGGTGGAATTTCAATCACTGTATATGCGCCTGCTGCTTGTTTCATCGTCGCTCGTGCGGCAGAAACCATAAATTGAGAAGTCAGTGCAGGGTTATTAATACGCATTGAATATTCGAATAACTGGTTATGTGTTGTGCCTGAAACCCCTTTATGAGTCATCTGCACACCGTGCCCAACATCTTTTAATGCATCAATGCTATCCACCTGACGAATATGTGTTTCATCAGAAGAAAAGTAGCTGTCTGCTTTAATCGCTTGAGCCACCTCATCGAACTTAGCGCCACCGTCTAATTCAACATAAACCATACGACGATGAACCCCTGTTCCTAATGGAATTGTGACAGAAAGGGCATCTTTTACTCCATTGATAGCTTTAGCGGCCACACTGTGTCCCATACTCATCCCTGGACCAAAATTCGTATAAGTTACCCCTTTTGGTGCCATTGCTAGCATCAATGTACGCATAATCGAATCCGAGCCAGGATCCCATCCGGCAGAAACAACCGCCACGCTATTATGCTGTTTCGCAACGTCATCTAAGCTGTGTTTTAGCGCCACAATATCTGAATGCACGTCAAAACTATCAACCGTATTAATACCGAGGCTCAAAACTTTAGCTGCTAATGGGCCGATAGCACGCGTTGGTGAACACAAGAGTGCAACATCAACTTTCCCAAGTTTTTCAATATCATCAACCACTTTATATCCAGAAAGCTCAGCAGGAATATCTTGCGTATTGCGACGAACTACCCCGACTAACTCAAAATCCTCAGCGGCCAGAACAGCTTCTAGTGCATAGCGACCAATGTTACCGTAGCCCACTATTGCTGCTTTAATTTTTGTCATTTTTGCTCCTATACAGTTCTGATGTTGCTCATTAAATTATTTATAGCGAAATTGAATTTAACAGAATAATTAAAAGTAAACAAAACATTAGCCTAATTAAATCAGACGCATTTTAACCCTATTTTCATTGTTGAAATCCATGTAGAATTAGCCCATCAGAAAGCTTTCCCTATCATTCATGAATATATAAAGGTTCTCAATGCATCAATCCGATGTGACTGAGCGGTCACTCTTTTCGCTCAGCTGGCCAATTTTTATCGATATTTTTCTTCATTTGGCCACATTATTAATTAATACCTACATGGTTAGTCACGTGTCTACAGCCTACCTTGCTGCTATGGGGGTGGGAAACCAAGTGTTTGACCTATTTATCACTATTTTTAACTTTATCAGTGTGGGGTGTAGCGTTGTTATAGCCCAATACCTAGGGGCAGGCCGCCGAGAAAAAGCCAGCCAAGCGATTCATATTTCAATCGCTTTTAACTTTATTCTTGGTTTTTCCAGCGCATTAGTTGCGTTATTTTTTGGCTATAGCATTCTAACTATTATGAATATGCCATCGCATTTAATGGCTGATGGTTATACTTATTTACGTATTCTAGGGATTTGTTTAATCCCTGAAGCGATTTCAATTATTTTAGCGGCATGCTTGCGGGTTTATGGTAAAGCGCAACCCGCAATGTGGGTCACATTAATCGCTAATGTGATTACAGTATTTGGTAATATCATTGTGCTTTATGGTTTCTTCGGCTTACCACAATACGGCCTTGAAGGCGTTGCTTGGTCAACAGTCGTTGGGCGTATTGTTGCCGTTATTTTACTTTTCTGCCTACTGTTTTATGGGCTGAGAATTAAATTTGTCCCAATGATGTTAATACACTGGTCACGGAAAATGTTGGGTAAGATTTTACATATTGGATTACCCTCTGCGGGGGAAAATCTTGTGTGGATCCTCCATTTTATGACCGCATCTGCGTTTATCGGTCTCATGGGGGAAACGTCTCTTGCGGCACAAACGCTCTATTTCCAATTATCATTGTTTATCATGCTGTTCGGGATCTCTATCAGTATTGGTAATGAAATTATGGTTGGCCACCTTGTTGGAGCAAAACGCTTTGAAGATGCCTTTAGGCGCGGTGTAAAAAGCCTTAAAATGGGTTTTTACGTAACAATTGGTGTCGTTATTGCCTTTTGGTTATTCCGTGATCCTATCTTAAATAATATTACTGATGACCAAGGTATTATTAAGGTACTGCTGCCATTATTTTTACTTTCGGTGTTCTTAGAGCCCGGCAGAACAATTAATATCGTGATGGTAAATGCCTTGCGTGCCTCTGGCGATGCTCGCTTTCCTCTGTGTACCGCTATTATTTTTATGTGGGGCGTCGCTATCCCATTAGGCTACTTCTTAGGCATAAAAATGGAGATGGGTCTCTTGGGTATTTGGTTAGGTTTCTTTGCTGATGAATGGTTGCGCGGCTTAACCAATGCATGGCGCTGGCGTTCACGTAAGTGGCAAAGTAAGCGTCTTGATGTAGAAAGCTAATCTGTGCAGTTATCACTCAGTCCTGCCGAATATTATAGGCAGGACTTTTGTGACTAAGCTCAAAGTTAGAAATTTTTCATTTTTATAATTCAAATTAGAGATAATATTTCTCTCCACTCTCTTTAAATCCCCTAACTTAGTGAAGTTTTTCTCCAGACTGTTGTTTAAAATAATAAAATCAAAAAAGATTTTATTAAGGGGACTTGCCATGCATGCTCAATCACAACCACTACTTTGGCAATATTTTATCAACGCAGTAAAGCAAGAAGTAAAGCCTGCCTTAGGTTGTACTGAGCCAATTTCATTGGCATATGCTGCCGCCAAAGCGGCTTCATTTCTTGATGGCAAAGTGACCCGAGTCTGTGCTTTCGTTTCCCCTAACCTCATGAAAAATGGTATGGGCGTAACCGTACCCGGAACAGGAATGGTTGGTCTACCCATTGCTGCAGCCCTTGGTGCAGTTGGCGGTGATGCTGAAGCAGGTTTGGAAGTATTAAAATCAGCATCTGCGGATGCCATTGCATTAAGTAAAACCATGTTAGCACAAGGGGCTATTACCGTTGATATTAAGCACCCTTGCGACGATGTTATCTACTCCGAAGCCACGGTCTATACCCAAACAGAATCCGCAACCGTCATCATTGCGGGGTCACATACGAATATTGTTAAAATTATTCATAACAATCACACCGTATTTGATGCCACAACGGCTCAACCTCACCATGAATCTCCAGTTGACTGCGCAGCTGACGTCCCACTACCGTCAGTCACTGCTAAGTCTGTGTATCAATTTGCCACCGAAGCGCCTTTAGAGGATATTCGTTTTATTCTTGAAGCCGCGCATTTAAACGAAGCCTTATCTCAAGAAGGTTTACGCAATGTTTATGGCTTACATATCGGCAAAACATTACAAACCCAGCGAGACCGTGGTTTGCTTTCAAAAGACTTAATGTCAGAAATTATGATCCGTACCTCCGCGGCTTCTGATGCACGCATGGGAGGGGCTGTGTTGCCCGCAATGAGTAATTCAGGGTCAGGTAACCAAGGTATTGCAGCAACCATGCCGGTGGTTGTCACTGCAGATTATTTGCAATCTTCTGAAGAGCAACTGGCTCGAGCCTTAATGTTGTCACACTTAATGGCTATTTATATTCACAACCAGCTTCCTGCGTTATCGGCACTATGTGCTGCGACAACAGCAGCTATGGGGGCTGCTGCAGGCATCGCTTGGTTACTAGAATCCCGCTATGAAGTCGTCGCAATGGCAATTTCCAGTATGATTGGTGATGTTAGTGGTATGATTTGTGATGGTGCATCAAACAGTTGTGCAATGAAGGTGTCAACCAGTGCGAGTGCCGCTTATAAAGCCGTGCTAATGGCATTAGATAATAGCTGTGTCAGAGGGTCGGATGGTATTGTTTCTGATGATGTCGACCAGTCCATTGCCAATTTATGTTCTTTAGCTGCGGGTTCTATGAGACATACTGACGTGCAGATTATTGAAATTATGGCCGCTAAAGCACGCCCTTAACGCCGTAGCGTTGTTGGCTGCATTCGCCAACCCTAGTCACATACTTGTGTATGCTCCTAGGGATTGGCTCTTTTGCCGCCTTGCTACGCCGCTAATGACTTTGAATTTCTTTTCTTGAAATTCTTTTTTTTGAAATTCTTTTTTTTGAATTGTTCTATTTTGAATTAACTTCTAGGGCTGCGAATTTTTCGCGGATCATCTCTTCTGGTAGGTCAATACCAATAAACACTAATACACTGCGGCGTTGTTCATCAACTTCCCAGTCTCTATCCCAATCCGCACTATAAAGGCGCTGAACACCTTGGAATAATAAGCGTTTTGGCTCATTCACAATGGAAAGGATCCCTTTATAGCGCAGTAAATTATCTGCAAAGCCAAGTAATAATTCTTCCATTACCTGAGAAACCGCCATCAGTTCAACAGGGTAATTAAATTCGAGAACAATCGAGCCTACTTCATTTTGTTGTTTAGGGGCGAAACGGAATGTCGGTTGTTTAACATTTAATTGTGAATCCAATAAAAAACCGTCGATATCTAATAACATACTCAGGTCAATATCACCGTGAATGACGGGGTAAATCGGCGCCCTTGCATTAATTCGTTGTAAACGTTCAATTAAAGCTTCATTATTTGGCTCAATATCGGTTTTGGTCAATAAAATACGGTCTGCATAGCCAATTTGCGCTTGAGCAATGGCGAAATCATTTAATTGTTTATCAGCGTGAACAGCATCCACTAAGGTAATAATCCCATCTAATACATAACGTTCGCAGAGGACTTCATGGGAAAAAAAGGTTTGAGTGATCGGCCCGGGATCTGCCATGCCAGTGCATTCAATGAGCAGACGGTCAAAGTCTAATTTTCCACTATCAAGGCCATCTAATAGATCTAATAAGGCATTTTCTAATTCATTCGAACGGCTACAACAAATACACCCATTACTTAATGTAGTAATTTGTGTCGCACGATCACCAATTATTGCGTTATCAATGGGGACTTCACCGAACTCATTTTCAATCACTGCGATTTTATGGCCATGCTCAGCATGAAGAATATGGCTAAGGAGAGTCGTTTTACCTGCACCGAGAAAACCGGTTAAAATTGTTACGCTAATAGGTTTCATTATTGCCCTCACACTTCATTGATTAACAGCAGCGAAATCCGCCTTTACCACTACCACCATACCGTGCATCTTGTCTTTCGCGAAAAAATTCTTTATATGTCATCACAGGTTTGTCTGGATGGTTATCACTCATATGCTGCACATAAGTATCATAATCAGGAATACCAATTAACATACGTGCGGCTTGCCCGAGGTATTTTCCTGTTTTGCCGAGATTTCCAAACATCAGCCTCTCCAATACAAATGCCCTACATCATGAGCACATAATGTAGGGCGACCTTTCATTTATTGAACACCTTTCGATGTTCAAATCCGTTGAAGGGTGACTTAATGTGAAGATGAAACTTTCACGCCCTCTTTAGGTACAGGAACATAAGGTGTTTCTTTGTCTGTACGCTCTGGGTTTTTGTGTGCTTTCATCCCAACGCGGATACCGTAGAAAATGATACCGTAAACAACCACTAAGAATAGAATACTCAGCCCAGCGTTGGTGTAGTTATTAATAATAATGTGATTCATATTAGTAATTTCTTGTGCAGTTAACTCTGCACCACCTGCCGCAATCTTATCTTTATAAGATTTCGCTAAGTATAGGAACCCTTCCAGTTGTGGGTTATCACTGAATAATTTCAGTCCTAATGCCCAAGTTGTACAGATTAATAGCCATACCGCAGGTAAGACAGTCACCATAATGTATTTACTGCGTTTCATCTTAATCAATACAACTGTACTTAAGACTAAAGCAACCGCGGCTAACATTTGGTTCGAGATACCGAACAGAGGCCATAAGCTCTTAACACCGCCCAGTGGGTCAACAACGCCTTGATACAATAAGTAACCCCATAACCCAACACATCCCGCTGTACCGATGATACCCGCAACCAGTGAATCGGTTTTCTTCAAGAACGGAACAAAGTTACCTAATAAATCTTGCAGCATAAAGCGGCCAGAACGGGTTCCTGCATCCAATGCGGTTAAGATAAACAGCGCTTCAAACAGAATACCAAAGTGATACCAGAAGCCCATATTTGCCGCAGGCATGATTTCATGGAAGACATACGCAATACCTACCGCTAATGTCGGTGCACCACCTGCACGGTTTAACACCGACGGCTCACCAATATCTTTCGCTGTTTGCATGATTTGTTCAGGTGAAATCACAAAGCCCCATGAACTCACTGTAGCGGCTGCATGAACAGACACATCTTTGAGCTGAGCCATGATAGCTGCGCCATCTGGACCACCCAGTTCATGTAAGTTAGGCATAGTAATACCTAACGCCGCAGGTGGTGTATTCATTGCAAAATACAAGCCTGGTTCGATAATAGAAGCCGCTACCAGTGCCATAATCGCAACAAATGACTCCATTAACATTGCACCATAACCGATGTAACGCGCATCTTTTTCGTTTGCTAATAACTTAGGTGTTGTCCCTGAAGAAATAAGCGCATGGAAACCGGATACCGCACCACAAGCGATGGTAATAAATAAGAATGGGAATAGAGTACCTTTCCAAACAGGACCTGAGCCATCAACAAATTGGGTGACAGCTGGCATTTTTAATTCAGGGTTTAGAATAACGATACCAATCGCTAAACCAACAATAACCCCAATTTTCAGGAAGGTCGCTAAATAGTCACGAGGCGCTAAAATTAACCATACAGGTAATAATGCTGAAACAAACGCATAACCGACTAACGCATAAGTGATCGTCGTGTCTTTGAATGTCAGTGCTGGACCCCAGTATGGGTCATGAGCAATCACACCACCAAACCAAATGGAAGCAACTAACAGAACAATACCGATAACAGAAACTTCACCTACGCGCCCCGGCCGGATATATCGCATATATATCCCCATAAACAATGCGATAGGCACTGTTGAGACAACGGTAAAGACACCCCATGGGCTTTCTGCCAAGGCTTTCACCACAATCAATGCTAATACAGCAAGGATAATGATCATGATTAGGAAGCACCCAAAGAGCGCCAGCGTTCCCGGAATCGGGCCAAGCTCCTCTTTAACAATTTCCCCTAATGATGCACCATTACGGCGTGATGAAATAAATAACACCATGAAATCTTGCACCGCACCGGCTAACACAACCCCAGCTAGTAACCATAAGGTACCGGGTAAATAGCCTACTTGCGCCGCAAGAACGGGTCCGACTAATGGCCCAGCCCCTGCAATCGCGGCAAAGTGGTGACCAAATAGAACATTTTTATTTGTCGGAACATAGTTTAAACCATCATTATTAATGACGGCTGGGGTCGCACGTGTTTCATCCAGCTTCATCACTTTCTTAGCAATATATAAGCTGTAATAACGATATGCGATGAGATACACCGCCACAGAAGCGACGACAATCCACAGCGCACTAATGTGCTCACCGCGTCTGAGTGCAACAACCCCTAAACAGACTGCACCGATTATCCCGAGGATCATCCACGGAATGTGCTTTAAAATACCATTTTTGTTCATAGAACACCCTTCTGAGGTAAAACGAACATGCCATTGATTTTGTATTAACCATCTTAAAAAACGATATCGCTGTGTTTTCGTTGCTTATCATTTATCGTTGATGGTTTTTTAATTGGCAGTGGTTGAACTGTATTGAATTAAAAAATTGAGCTCTGCCATGGTGTATATGGTATGAAATTACACTCAGCAAATGACTAAAGTTATGCTAAGTGGTGCCATATAGAATTAAGCGGTTTGTTTTTTACTTTAAATGGTTTTAAGGAAGGGAATATGAGGTCAAAAATGTGATCCACATAACGATTCTGATTTGTTTTCAATAAGTTAAAAAATGTAACTCATATGAATAAAATGAAGTTTATTGTAAACAAATTTCACTAATAACGTGAAATCTCAAAGTTAGGTTATCTAAAGCTTTATAATATCTATGTGCTATTGGCGTGTAATTGTTGTCCATTTACCACCAACCCACCAACTGTGTTCACCATCTGTTTGCGTTTCACATCCGATACCGACTTTCGCTTTCCCTGCTTCAAAGGGATACGCGCAATCATAAATTGCATCAACCACGATTTCCCCAGTAATTGCGTCTGCAAAACCAATTTTATTTTCTTTGCGAATTCGATATACCCCGTCTTGCGCTTCATCAGGCCAATTATCAAAATAGTAAAGTTGATAAATCTCTTGTCCTTTTTGGTCAAAAACAGCTAAGCCTTTATTCGATGATTTACCTAAGCAATACTTAAATGAAGATTGTTGCTCAAAACACTCGATTTTATCTTTTTCGTTCTCTACCCATAAACTGAATTGTTGTTCAAGATTTTGCGCTGTTGATAAAAAAGATATTAATCCTAATGACATTAAACCAACTACATAATGAATCATCATAACTTTCCTTATTCTACTTTTATGCCTACTAAGTGATAAGACGCTAAGCTCATCAACTTTGCTCTATTAAATACTCGCTTAATTAAAGATAGCGGATATCTATTTCAGTGAAACTAGGAATAAAAGTAAATAAAGTCTTATATGAAGATAATCTCAAAGTTAAAATTAAAGTATACAAGCGCTCACTCACTTAGCGTCATTGAGCGCAAAATTCATCAAGATCAACCAGAAACACACACTGTATTCGCGGTTTTCTTAGCCATATCTAATGCATTTTCAATAGAATCCGCAATCGCCAAAGCCACACCTAACCGACGAGTTCCTGCAATTTCAGGTTTACCAAATAACCGTAATTGGGTGTCAGACCCCAAAGCAGCACCAATATTTGAAAAAACCACATTTTGGCTTTGTAAATTAGGTAAAATAACCGCTGAAGCACTCGGCCCATATTGACGGATCACGCCAATTGGGAAACCAAGAAATGCACGAACATGTAATGCAAATTCAGATAAACTCTGCGAAATAAGCGTCACCATCCCCGTATCATGGGGACGAGGCGAAACCTCATTAAAAATGATATCGTCACCACATACGAATAATTCAACACCAAATATTCCATAACCTCCTAGAGAGGTTACAATTTTCTTGGCAATGTCTTGCGCTTTTTTCAACGCAGCCTCACTCATGTACTGCGGCTGCCAAGACTCACGGTAATCCCCTTTTTCTTGTCGGTGACCTATAGGCGCACAAAAGTGAATACCATCCACTGCACTGACTGTTAACAATGTAATTTCAAAATCAAAATTAACCATTTTTTCAACAATTACACGCCCCTGCCCTGCTCGCCCACCTTGCTGCGAATAATCCCAAGCCTGATCTAATTCTGCTCGAGAGCGGATCACACTTTGTCCCTTTCCTGATGAACTCATCACAGGCTTAACAATACAGGGAAACCCAATTTTTTCTGCCGCTGCAATAAAATCGGGGTTACTGTCTACAAATTGATACTCTGATGTTGGCAATTTCAACTCTTCTGCCGCTAAACGACGGATCCCTTCTCTATCCATAGTAAGTACAATGGCTTTCGCAGACGGAACCACTTTTTGTCCTTGCTGTTCAAGCTCCATCAATACCTGTGTCGCAATTGCTTCAATTTCAGGCACGATAATATCAGGTTTTTCCCGTGAGACTATTTGTTTCAGCGCTTCGCCATCAAGCATGTTTATCGTATAACTGCGGTGTGCAATATGCATCGCTGGCGCATTATCATAGCGATCAACCGCAATAACTTCGATGCCCAATCGTTGACATTCAATCGCAACTTCTTTGCCTAGCTCTCCAGCACCTAACAGCATGACTTTTGTTGCAGATTTACACAGCGCAGTACCTAATTGATTCATGATTGATGACCTTACCGACAAAAAGTTGATACCAATTATATACGCAATCGTTTGCTTTTACTATCAAGGAAAAAACACCATAAAAAAAAATTTTATAATCAATTGATAATACTTGTAATTATTTAATCTAATGGCGTTTGGTCGCGCCCAGTAATAAAGGGTTCTTTGTGAGAAAATTTAATATACTGTTTGCGTAAAATAGCTAATACACAAAACATTAAACCAATCCAAATAAGTGAAAAACTAATACCTTTGACCCAATCAAAGAGCTCATTAAATAAAAATACGGCCAATAAAAATTGAATTGTTGGTTCTATATATTGCGCTAAACCAATCACCGTTAATGATGTCCGTTTAATCGCTGCGGTAAAAAAGAGCAAAGGAATTATCGTGACAGGCGCCGCTAACATATAAAGAACTTTAATTTGCCAATCCCCTTGCGTCACGGCACTTAGACCATGAGATGCTAACCACCAAGTGATCGCTATTGCAATGGGAAGCAGCCAAAGTGCTTCTAGAAATAAAGACGTAATCACATCAAATCGAATAAATTTACGGATTAACCCATAGACTGCAAAAGCACTCCCCATTACTAACGCTAAAATAGGTAATTCACCATACTGCCAAATTTGGTAACCGACCCCCGCACAAATAAAAATAACAGCCATTTTTTCTGCAAAAACAAGCCGTTCGCGAAGGAACAAAACACCAAGTAAAATAGAAAATAATGGGTTAATAAAATAGCCAAGACTAGCAGCTAACACCTGCCCGTGGGTTAATGCATAAGTAAATGTTGTCCAAGATATCGCCATAACCGACGAACTAAATAAACACAGAATTATCGACTGTTTGTCAGACCATACCTCACGCCATAAAGATTTATTTTTGATAATTAAGCGAACAAGAAAAAGTATAGGCACAGACCAGATAAGACGTTCTGCAAGTAGCTCTAAAGGTTCCGCACCGGGAAGTAAACGATAAAATAATGGTGTTATTCCCCATAAGATATAGGAAAAAATAGCAAGAGCTACTCCCGAGCGAAGCAACATGATTTATCCACAATAAAATCTGATTAAATAATATTAGCTACTTATCATACGCCAAAATGCAAAAAATAAAACTTGCCACCACCATAATATAATTTGAATTATATCAAGTATTCTTAAACTAAAAGGTAACTATATCGCTACCTTTTAGTTGCTCAATACACATATATTCTCATCAAAAAACATCGCGTTGATGTAATGGCGGTTGCTGCTGCATAAATACAAATAATTCCTGTTGTGTCGGAGCCGCAGCGATAGCGCCTTTTTTAGTTGTCGCTAATGCACCACAAGCCGTAGCTTGCGAGATGACCTTCATCAATCCCTCTTTTTCGTTGACTAGCCCATATTGTGAGATGGCTGCCAATAACCCTGCCATAAATGCGTCACCTGCACCAGTAGTATCAATACTTTCAACTAAATAAGCACTTACGGCTATTTGAACTGAGGGGGTGAACACCTGACAACCTTTAGCACCTTGAGTCACAATTTTTAATTGAGCAGGGTAATTTTGCAATTTAGCTATGGCATTCTCAAAACGACTTTCTTGCGTTAACCACAGCAATTCATCATCCGAAAGTTTTAAAATATCTGCTTGTTTTGCAAAATTATCAATAATTTGGTGCATTTCGTCGGGATCTGACCACATTTGCGGGCGAATGTTAATATCAAAGCTCAGTAACCCGCCAGCGAGCTTGAGTTGTTCGATAGCTGTCGATAGTGATGCTCTGCATTGATGGTGCACCAGAGCTAATGAGCAAAAATGCAAAATATCATTACCAAATTGCGGTAAATTATTTATCGTTAAAAATTGGTCGGCCGAAGGAGAAACTAAAAAAGAAAATTCACGTTCTCCATTTTCGTGTAACGAGACGAGAACAGTACTTGTTTTATACTTTTCATCAAACTCCATCGCACTAGTATCAACCCCTATATCAAATAGGGTTTTCTGCATAAAATGCCCAAAAGCTTCTTCGCCGACTCGCCCAATAAAACCACTGTTTTGCCCTAAGCGTGCAACACCCGCGGCAACATTCACAGGTGCTCCACCAGCACAAGCTTCATATTGCATGTTTTGAAGGGGGATTAAATCAATGACAGCATCCCCTAATGCCCAAACTTTCATTATGTCTCCTTTGCGAGTTTTATATTTTTAACCTTCATTCTTATTCATAGCTAGCACATTACCAGCTCATAAAAATAAAACTAGTAAACGCAAGCTGTTAACGTTAACATTGAGTATAAAGAAACCAGCAAATAAACGCACCTATTATTGAATTTCATGTGCTTATTTTGTTATTGCGATCGAAAAACATTCAGGAAGCCATAATGAAAAAACAACTTGAACTAGCCAACGAAGCCATCAAAACAGCAAGGAAAAATATGGACTTGCAGTTTTACCCACAATACCACCTTGCCCCTTATGCAGGCTGGATGAATGACCCTAATGGTTTGATCTATCATCAAGGCCAATACCATGCTTTTTATCAACATCATCCATTTAGTGCGATTTGGGGCCCCATGCATTGGGGGCATGCAACAAGTACAGATATGGTACATTGGGAACATCAGGCAATTGCGTTAGCACCTAGTGAAGACTATGACCGAGATGGATGTTTCTCAGGATCTGCAATTAGTTACGATAATAAATTATATCTGTTCTACACGGGCCACATCTGGTTAGCAAATCCAGGTGATGATAGTCAAATCATCCAATCACAATGTGTTGCAATCAGTGAAGATGGTATTCATTTCGAAAAGAAAGGTGTTGTGCTTTCTGCACCCGATGGTTATATGCACTTTCGAGATCCTAAAGTTTGGCGACAAGATGGAAAATGGTGGATGGTCGTCGGCGCAAGAGACTCCCAAGATCAAGGACAAATACTTTTATTTAAGAGTACAGACTTATTAAATTGGGATCAAAACTACCAAGTCCTGGCAAAAACTGACGACAATAATGTTTATATGTGGGAATGTCCTGATTTCTTTCCATTAGGCGAACAATTTGTTGCCCTCTTTTCACCTCAAGGAAAAAAGGCAAAAAATTATCAGTATCGAAATCTATTTCAAAATGGTTATTTGGTTGGTAATTGGTCTCCTAATTCATCTTATAAAATTTCACATGCATTTACAGAACTTGATTTCGGCCAAGACTTTTACGCACCTCAAACCTTTTTAGCTAAAGATGGCCGCCGTATCGCTATCGCTTGGATGGATATGTGGGAAAGCCATATGCCCACACAAAAACATGGGTGGTCAGGATGTTTTACTTTACCTAGAGAGCTAACACTGAATGAACAAGGTAAAATTGTCGCTAAACCTATAGAGGAATTGAAAACATTACGTCAGTCCGCAAGCCATTTTCCCGCAACAACACTAGCTAAAAACAGCACAATCATACTGAATGAGAATGCGACAAGTTGTGAAATAGAACTTATCTGGGACTTACCGCAAAGCCCTGCTGAAAAATTCGGCTTTTGGGTAGGATACGGCGTACAGTTTTACATTGATAACCAAAGTCAGCAATTAACCTTAATGCGTCATTACCCTGAATATACAATTAGTGATAGTCGTTGTGCGCCAATACCTGAAGGTCATCAACTTAAAATAAATGCTTTTATCGATCACTCTAGCTTGGAAGTATTTATTAATGATGGTGAACTCAACTTTAGTTGTCGAATCTACCCCCATCAAAGTGAGCGGGACTTAAGATTATTTGCAATAAATCAGCAAGCAAAGCTCGAAAAAGCGATTTATTGGGAGATCAAAAAATCCATTGAATAGCAAGCTACTAGATTTGCTTTTCTCTGCAAGGTTAAAAAGAATTACGTTCTAACAAGTCGCAAGCAACATATTCAACACTATTTTGCTGCCGTTCTTCTATGATGTGTAAAGCGGCTTGTTGGCCTAATTGATAGTGCGGTAACACAACCGTACTTAATGGAGGATAAAATAGTTCCCCGACACCTATCATATTATCATAGCCAAGTACTGCGATATCTTGTGGAATACGTAAGCCACGGCTAAGTAGTACTTGGTAAGCTAAAAATGCTATACGGTCATTTCCACAAATAATGACATCAAAATTCGGTTTTTTATTCTTAAAATGACTATTAATTAAAGCTATAACATCTAAATAATGCTCATCGCCTAACTCTAAATGGTGTTGCTGAAGTGATGCTAGCGGTAAGTCAGCACTTGCCCACGCAGACTCCACTGCTTCACGGCGCATTTTTCCAGCAAGTGTCTCTTGCGGAATATAAAGACAAAGAGGATTTCGATACCCTTTCTCTATTAAGCGTTTTACTGCATTAAATTGACCATTAAAATCATCTGGCACATAAGCAGGGAACTGCCCATTTTTATCTATGCAATTAGCAAGAACCAAACGATTATTATGTAATGTTTCTGGAATCGCTACTTCTCGAAGCCCCATCGTAGTATAAATAATACCATCAGGCCGCTGAGATAATAATTGTCGGACAGCTCTTTCACTATCTTCGCTAGATGTAATATTAACTACAAAGCTACTCCAGCCGAATTGTCTCGCGGTTTGTTCTATTGAAAGAATGATTTCTACAGAAAAAGGGGTAGTTGCTGTATCGAGGGCCAAAACACCAACTGTCGAAACCCTAGAGCTTTTCCCTCTGATCTTTCGCGCTGAAAAATCAGGGACATAATTGAGTGACTCAATAGCTTGTTGGACTTGTTTCAAGGTTTCAGGCTTTAGTAATTCAGGGCTATTAATTGCCCTTGATACAGTCATCAATGAAACATTTGCAAGTCGAGCTACGTCTTTTAAAGAAGCCATTAAGTATATTCACTCATCAAAACTAGGTAAGTATTAATTTTAACATGTTAGATATAAAAAGTACTTAATCTTCGTCAATTCACAAGTTAAGAGCTATCACCTCAAAAAACAACATAAGTGTACATCTAAGACTTTTTATGACTAATGATTTAAGATATTATTGATTAGCTTTAGCAATATTTCTGTCTATCACTTTATGATAAAAACACATTTAATAAGTAAAATCACCTAAAATGTTACACGTCATTAATCGAATATTACCCAATGACACAAACTTTAACTATTGTTTCTATTTTTATATTAAATTTAACTAGATGATGTTTTTAATATAAATTAAGGTCAGTATTACATTAATAAAAAAAACAACGATCAGTAGAAAATATTATTGTGGAATTTAAATTTCACTTTATTTATCTACGTATTTTATCAGATTAGTATGAATATCAAATCAGTTCAACAGGAGTATGGTGATGAATAACACCATTCACGTAATCGTAGAAAGTGATAATGTCTTTAAGAATAAACTGAAATTAATGATGGAATCTTTTGGTTTTATCTTTAGATTTTATAATAACGAAGAAGTGTTTATGAGTAATTATACTTACCCTAATGAGAGTAATGTAAAGGAATGTATTTTATTATTCTTAAACAATGATGAAAATCGTATTAATCGATTAAACAATATAAATAATTCATTTGGTATTGTTCCATTCATTGTACTTGCCGAAGAGCCTTCTATCAGTCTATGTCGAGAAAGCTTTAAATCTGGAGCTTTTGATTTTTTTCCCTTTCCTTTCAAGGATATCGAAATATCAAATTCCATTAGTAACGCGATGGAATTATTTTTAAGTATGCAAGAGAAGCATAAAAAATATACTCATCTCTCTGATAAATTTAATCGTCTTTCGGTTAGAGAAAGAGAAATTATGGATATGATATTAGAAGGTAATACCAGTAAAGAAACCGCAGAAAAACTGTCATTATCACCAAGAACTGTAGAGGTACATCGCTCTAATATTTATACAAAATTAGGAATAAAATCACTACCACAACTTATTCAAGAATACGAATATATTAATACCTATCCTAGATATATTTAATCTATATGCTATGTTTACCTTCTTATAGCGTTATTATTTCTGATGGCTTGATTCTAAGCCATCAGAAATTAACTATATGAAAAATACCTAAAGGTACTATAATTTAGATAAATATAGATTAATATTCTGTTAATTTTGAAATAATAACTTATTTTTATAAGTGATAAAAACAACACCACTCTGTTATGGATTAAAAACCTAAGTAAATTAATAATTCAGATGGTAATAATAACCACTAATAATCACAAAATAAAATTACATTTTTTTTAGTTATTAAAGTATTATTTACCCTCCCCATATCTCACTACTTTTTTAGTAAAACAATAACCTTTATCAACGAACTTTCTCTCTCATAAAACTAAAAAAATAAGGCTACAAACGACATACCTCCTTACCGTATCCAAGCATAATAAGCATCGTTTTCATTTTCTTTTCTCAATACATCAAGTAACGATACAAGTAGATAGATTACGCTTTATTTATCTATCGGCTGTCGTTCAAACGTTCAAAATGTTGGTAAATATTTCGCGCTTCGCTGTTTTTATGTTTTGTAGCTGTTCGAAAAACACGCGAAAGCGCTATTTTTTACCATTCAGAGCATATAGGAGAGCTATTTGTAGTCCTTAATGTTAATTTCGTACTGCTTTAGCTTGCGCCATAATGTTGTCCGTCCCATATCAAGGACTTTATGCATTTTTTGAATTTTACCTTTGCAAGCTCGTGCAACTTCAATAATCAAAGCTTTCTCAACTGAATGAATATCTAAGTTAGCGAACCGTTGTTCGTCCTTATCTACCTTAAAAATACCTTGTTCGTAATAGTGAAATTTCAATTTTTCACTCACTTCCCTTGCTAAGGATTGCGTAAGTGCAAACAAAATATTGCAACTATTCTTAGTTGAAGATAAAACAACAACGAGTACAGGCTCACCAGTATGTGAATACACTGGTGCTAAGTAATAAAAAATTCCATGTAATTCAATTGGCTCTGCATACAACCTAAGCTGTGCCCCATAAGTTAAATTATCAGATAGTAAATTTGCTATCTCAAAATTACCATCAAGCTCATGACTGAGCCACAGCGTTTTCCCATCAGTGCTCAGTAGAGAACTGCGAATATTATTATCATGTAATGAGGCTAATCCGCTCTCAATGGTTGTATGAGCAAGCTCTACGATATATTCATAATTACCTGAATTATAAATACTTTCTTTTACAGGTGTTGTAGTTGGAAATATTAAATGAGTTGACATAGTTATCCTTATTCTTCGATAAGAGTTATCTGATTATGTCAATTTGCCATTTAATTATTATATTCTAGATCAAGTTATTAATTGATAGGTTTACAACCATTGATCCACATCAATTTTTTATAATTAAAAGTAGTAAATCAATGTGGTAAAAAAGAAAATGGCTAACTGAATCTATCTAAGTTAGCCATATACACTTCTAGAACGCTTTTATTAAATTAAGCAGTAACAATATTTCCCCACAGATCATATTCATCTGCATGCTCAACTAATACTTTCACTATATCCCCAACGCTAACCTCAAATTCACCATTGAGATAAACCATACCATCAATTTCTGGTGCATCAGCCATACTACGACCAATAGCACCTTCATCATCAACTTCATCAATAATGACTAAAATTTCTTTACCAATTTTATCTTGTAATCGCTGTGTAGAAATTTGCTGTTGTAATTGCATAAAACGATGATAACGATCTTCTTTTATTTCCTCAGGAACTTGATCTGCTAATTCATTCGCTTTCGCTCCCTCGACAGGGCTATATTTAAAACAGCCGACTCGGTCCAACTTAGCTTCCAATAAGAAATCTAATAGCATTTGGAAATCTTCTTCTGTCTCACCGGGAAATCCAACAATAAATGTTGAACGTAAGGTGAGTTCAGGGCAAATTTCACGCCAACGTTTAATCCGCTCAAGTGTTCTTTCAACGGCACCGGGGCGTTTCATTAATTTTAAAATTTTCGGACTTGCATGCTGTAATGGAATATCTAAGTAAGGTAAAATTTTACCTTCTGCCATCAACGGGATAACATCATCAACATGTGGATAAGGGTAAACATAATGTAAACGCACCCATACGCCCATTGAAGCAAGTTGTTCGCATAACCCCACCATGCTAGTTTTTACAGGCTGACCATCCCAAAAACCCGTTTTATTTTTAACATCAACACCATATGCAGAAGTATCTTGGGAAATAACCAGTAACTCTTTGACTCCTGAAGCGACCAGACGCTTAGCTTCATTTAACACATCCCCGATTGGACGGCTATCTAAGTCCCCTCGCATTGAAGGAATAATGCAGAAAGTACAACGATGATTACACCCTTCGGAAATTTTTAAATACGCATAATGCTTTGGTGTCAATTTTACCCCTTGCTCAGGGACTAAACTCAAGAAAGGGTCATGTTCAGGCTTCGGTACATAGTGGTGAACATGGTTAAGTACCTGCTCATAGCTATGTGGGCCAGTGATTTCTAAAACTTTTGGATGTACCTCACGAATTTGGTTTTCTTTCGCACCAAGGCATCCAGTCACAATCACTTTACCATTTTCATTCAGTGCTTCCCCAATCGCTTCTAATGATTCCTGCACTGCACTGTCGATAAATCCACAAGTATTCACAATGACTAAGTCAGCATTATCATAGCTTGGAACCACTTGATAACCATCAGTGCGTAATTCAGTTAAAATGCGTTCTGAATCAACTAGGTTTTTCGGGCAGCCGAGCGAAACGAAACCAATTTTTGGTACCGGATTAGTATTTTGCGACATAACTCACTTCTTTTATTGTGTTATAAATATTGTTTTAGAAAAATGGGCGAAATTTTACCTGAAGAATTGAGGGAATTGTATAAATTTTTATCGAAAATAATATGAATTTAAATCTAGAATAGATAGAAACAAATCTTGCTTTTAGTCGGTGATTTTCACAAATTATTCTGTAAAAACCACCTAAGAATACCAATCAGCGATTAATTGAACGAGCGATACGAGAGTAAGTGTGCCTAACCCCTCGGATCACAATACTATAATTTAAAATATTCTCAGGTAATGCAATTCCGTTATACCCTGAATCACCAATATGATGTAAATCTGTCCCGGCCATTTTACACATTAATGCTATTTGCCGAATAGTTTGTAAATCTGCGCCTTCTTGAGAAGTCCCAATCGCTGTCATTGTCATCACACCTTGGGAATGGCAATAACCCACCATTTTTTGCACAAATTCTAACGAGATCCCGGGAACCGTTCCTGGAGCCGGAAGCAAAATGATATCTGCGCCACTGTTAATAAAGGTACGAATATCATCTTCTGTTATGAGTTGCTCAGCCGAGGCATTCAAAACCCCTGCCGCGTGCATTTTCCCTGTAATAAGCACAATATCTTCGCCAACAACAGCTTTAAGCTCTTTAAGGCTCTGGTTAATTTCCTGATTAGTGACTCCATTTCCAGGGTTTCCCGTTAAAACAATAATGTCAGCACCCATTTCTTTTAACTTAATGGCATTTTTTACTGTTGCTAACCGCCCTTCTGACATTTTCCACTGCGCATCCTGTGTTGGATTATTAAATCCCTCAGGTACGGGCTCTAAATTAACGCCTATTGCTCTCCCCGTTAAACGCTTAAGCGTTCGAATGATTTCTTCGGGTTCAATCCCTTCGGGCAGGCCTTGCATAGTCGGTTGATTAACATCAAAAACATTCAGCAACAGGATATCGGCACCTTGGCTTGCAGCTAATTCAGCATTCGTTACGGTCATTAATACAGGCTGAATTGTACCAATGGTTTCAGAAACCAATATTCGCCCTTCACTGGCTTTAATTGATTCTAATAGATTCTTTTTATTGAATTTTGCGATTTCTGAAGCTGAACAATCAAGATAACGTCGTTGCATGGCTATACCTTTAGTTTCAACAAAATTGATGAAAAACTCATTTGTCATGAATATCTACATTCAAAATATATCACGTAGATAATAATAAACTGCCTAATAGAGCACACTATTAGCAAGTTATTTTTTGAAGAATAATAACTTTTTCTAACACATAGATTTTTATATAAAAATAATCATTCTCAGCAACGCGTTGTCAACTTATCAGAAATTATCACTTGTTTTTTATTAATAGTAATGATTATCATTACTATTCTATATCACTTATGGTAAGGACAAAAATAATGAAACTCGCCTATAAAGCTGCTGTTTCAGGTCTCGCGTTGTTTTCAATCTCAGCATTCGCTCAAGAGTACCCTCTCGGTCACCCTGTGATCAAAAACGGAATGGAAATCCAAGGTGTTTATTTACAGCCCATTACAATGGATACCGAAGAAGGCCATCATGCGATGTCTCACTTAGCTGCAGATAAAGCAGATGTCCACTTAGAAGCAGATATTCACGCTGTTGAAGATAACCCAAATGGCTTTGCAGAAGGCGATTGGATCCCTTACCTGACCATTGAGTATTCAGTGACTAAACTCGGTGATAAACCACAAACTCAAACAGGCACATTTATGCCTATGGTGGCGAGTGATGGCCCTCATTATGGGGAAAACATAAAATTAGATGGCAATGGTAAATACCGCGTCACCTATAAAATTTACCCGCCATCACACAATAAAGAAGTTGCCTTTGGCCGCCATATTGATAAAGAAACAGGTGTAGCCCCTTGGTTCCAACCGTTCGAAGTCTCTTGGGACTTTGACTACGCAGGTGTTGGCCGTAAAGGTAGTTACTAATTTTTTTATTAAAATTAGTTAAGGGCTTAACCAAGGGAGTTATCTTGCGTAAGCCCTTTTTTGTTTGTCGTTATTAAAGGATAAACCAAGCCAAAATGAAAACATTACTGAGTTTTTTACTGGTTATCACTTGTACAATAGTTCCCTTATCTTCATTTGCTGCAGAAAAATATACTGTCGAATTAGAAATGAAAAATGGTGATCTCATCCCGCGAGTTCTTGAAGTTCCTGCAAAAACGATTATCCGCATTAAAATTACCAACACAGGTACTGAACCCGCAGAGTTTGAAAGCATTCAATTAAGAAAAGAAAAAGTTTTAGCGCCGGGTGCAAGCTCAGTAGTGGTAATCGCACCACTGAAACCTGGCACGTACACTTTTTTTGATGACTTCCACCTTTCTCACCCCAAAGGCGAGATCATTGCGAAATAAAAGGATTTAGCATGGGACAAGTTCTGTTTGTTGTTTGGCGTGAAAGCTTTGAAGCGCTACTTGTCATTGGCATTATTTATGCGTGGATTAAACGTCACCCTGACGCACATAATGGTATGAAATACCTTTGGGCTGGTGTCGCTATCGGGGTTATAACCTCAATCTTATTGGCTCTTCTCATTTATGGTGTATTCAATGTCCTCAATGACACTGGGCAATCACTATTTATGATTTTTATGGAGTTACTCGCCTGTGTCCTGATTGTCCAAATGGTGTATTGGATGAACAAACATGGAAGTTCAATGAAATCCGAAATTGAGTCAGGAATAAGCCGTAATGCCGCCCACCATAACTGGTGGGGAGCCGCATTGATTATTGCTATTGCCATTGCCCGCGAAGGGAGTGAAATCGTCGTCTTCCTATCTAGCTTTATTATGTCGCTAACCACATCTAATGCCTCGACTTTCTTTATCGAGGTCGGTGGTGGAATTGCGATTGCAGGTCTTACACTTTATGTTTTCCTACTAACAAATCGCTTAATTTCGTGGTCTATCTTCTTTAAAGTTACTGGGGTTATTTTATTATTCCTCGCATTATCTCTCTTACTTAAAGGTGTAGAAGAAAGTACTAACTTACTGATTGAATATGATTTCGCTATCCCTGAGTTTTTAATTTACCCCGCTTGGGATACAACTGCATTTCTCGATGATTCTGGTATTGCTGGCAATTTTATCTCTTCTTTCTTTGCCTACCGTTCACAACCGATTTGGCTCAGCGTCATTACCTTTGTCCTTTATTGGGCTATTGTGATCCCATTGTTTGTTCGGAGCAAAAAAAATGTCTAGCTCACTGAGGCGGAATATCAAATGGATGTCTTTTAGCTTAATACTCAGTGTTGCCATTCCTACTTTGGTTCAAAGTAAAGCACTAAGATCCCCTGTGCAAACAGGGGACAACATCATTATTGCTAAAGGTGATATACCCACTCCAGAAAAATATCAACATGCAATCCAAACCTATTTAACCTTTGCCACTAATCAATTGGCAGAAATGATCACACAATTGGAATTGTTACAACAGAGTTTACAGCAAGGGAAGCTGCAACAAGCTCAAACAGCATATATTCAAGCTCACCAGTACTATGAAACAGTGCGCCCGATTATTATTTTATTTGGTAATACGGATAGGACAATTAACCCAAGAGCCGATTATTTCCTCGATAAAGAAACAGATTACCGCTTTACGGGGTTTCATCTTGTTGAGTACCAGCTATTTATGCAAAAGGATGCCAAACTTGCGTTAGCGGCAAACCAAGAGCTATTACTCAAAGGGCGTGATTTGCATAAACGAGTAGCAACTGAAACCATCGAAATACCCAAGCTCGTGCAAGCCTCGGCTGATTTTATTGAAATGATCTTAGAAACGAAATTGGGGGGTAAAGAAAATATCTACAGTTTGTCTGATTTAACTGATATTGCCGCTAATTTAAAGGGAGCACAAAAAATAATTGGGGTTCTTAAACCTTTTATCAAGCCAGAAACACTGGATAAAATACAGCAAAATGAACAGCTGATTAACCAAATAATGCAGCCATATCAACTGTCAAATACCACATATCAACCCTATAGCCAATTACAATTAAAAGACAAAATGGCACTTTATTCATTACTCACTCAGCAAGCTGAAACCTTAGCCAAATTACGTGCTGAGCTTGATGTCGATGTTTACTATAAATATTAAGGCATATATTTATGCAAGCTAAACTTAGTAGTATATTGCAAACCAACGGAATGTCTCGGCGTAATGCCCTAAAAATGCTCGCAGTTAGTAGCGCAGTTTTAGCGGCTCCAACATTAAAAGCGCAAGGGAAAATTGCTAATTGCCAGCTCACCTATAACAAAGCAATCAATTATCTTGGGCTACACCAAGCCGGTGTTTTAACGCCTGAACCCAAAAATGCCACTTTTATTGCATTTAATACTACAGCGAATTCTGTCGAACAATTACAAACTGTTTTTACTTTACTGACTCAGCGTATTGCTCACTTAACTCAACCCCAAATAGAGCCGTCAATCAATAACGATAAGATGCCTCCGGCAGAATCAGGTATTCTTGGGACACAACAACAACCCGACTCACTAACTATCACCGTTGCTTTAGGAAATTCTCTTTTTGATAACCGGTTCGGCTTAAATAAAATTAAGCCTAAACATCTTAGTGAAATGACCAGTTTTCCTAACGATCGACTAGAACAAAAATGGTGTGGTGGTGATCTTCTTCTGCAAATATGTGCGAATAGCCAAGAAAGCGTTATCTATGCATTACGTGACATCCTACGTCATATTTCGCCATACAGTTTTCCTCTCTGGAAAATAGATGGTTTCTTACCTGCAAGAGATATTGATAACCACTCAACTCCTATCAACCTTTTTGGTTTTAAGGATGGAACAGGAAATGCGCCTGCCGATGACAATTCGTTAATGAACGAATTAATATGGATAACAAAAGGCAGCCAAGAGCCGTCTTGGTGCGACGGAGGGACATACCAAGCAGTACGTCTCATTCGTTTTAATTTAGAGTTTTGGGATAGAACCCCCTTAGAAGATCAAGAAAATGATTTTGGCCGACATAAAGACTCAGGAGCACCAATCGGCATGAAAAATGAGCATGATGATCCTGAGTTTGAAAAAGATCCTCATGGTGACCGTATTTTATTTGATTCCCATATGCGCCGTGCAGAGCCTCGTAACCCTGAACGTTATACCGCAAAACTAAGGCGAAGAAGTTATAGCTATTCACTGGGGTTAACCGAAACAGGAACTCTCGATATGGGCTTAGTTTTTGTCTCTTTTCAACAAAATTTAAAGACAGGCTTTATTGACACTCAAAAACGGCTCAATGGCGAACCACTTGAACGTTATATCAAGCCTTTTGGTGGAGGGTACTATTTTGTATTACCTGGAGTCCAATCGGCACAAGACACACTTGCTGAAAAAATGTTTACAGCCTTAAAACAAACTAGCTAATTATATTTATAAAATGAAAGCCCTTATTGCATTTGCCGTAAGGGCTTTATTCTAAGCGATATTCATCTCTTTTTAATTGAACACATTATTATTTTTTACGTTCCTTCACATCCGCTTCGACTTCCTGTTTCCAGTCCTCTGATATTGGCGCAGACATTTGTTTAGCTTCCACCGCTTTATTTACAGCACGATAAGCTTTATCGTAGCCTGTCCCATCTTGCACATAACCAGTGGCATTTGAACTTTTAATCCCAATATTTTCCGCTTCAGAAATGGCATCAATATTGGCTCCTAAGAAAATAAAATCCCATTTATCTTCTGTTTCAGCAGACTTAATCATAGCTTTAATTTTCGCCTGGGAATATTTACGGCTACTATTTTCTTGCCCATCTGTAATTATTACAAAAAGGACATTATTATTTTTAGTAACCTTTCTATTTTCTTGCATTTTTTCAATGCCTTCTCCTATTGCGTCTAACAATGCGGTATAGCCACCAACAGGATAATCATCAAGTGTTAGATTAGAAACTTTTGCAATGGGTTCTCTATTATGGAGTAAACTTGTTTTGTCATTAAATAAAATAGTTGTAATGTAGGTTTTTGCTTTTTTTCCTTTATTTTCAGTTAATACACTATTATATCCACCAATTGTATCAGTCTCGAAACCTGACATAGAGCCACTTTTATCAAGAATGAATACTAAATCTAAAACATCGGGTTCCTTTTTGGTATCAATAATAGTTGTACTGCTAGCGACAGAAGAAAATAAAAACAAAAATACAGCTGATATGACGGTGAAAACAGATTGTATGGATAAATTCATCGCCGAGTTCCTTGGTGAGGTTAATAAAAATATAACTACCCCAATCTCGCTTTTTCGCCAATTATTTCAAATAAGATTACTCTGTATAATTAATAAGCATTTTCTTAATTAATTTCAAAAAAATTATTACTCGAAATAGTTTTTTGAGTAAATATGTAAAGAGTAAATCTACTTAAATGATTACTATTTTAACCAAATACCATTTTCTCTTACTACATTAATTTCTTGAATGAAATGATTATATTTAATATTTTCCGCAACAGAATTTGATGAAGCACTTCGAGCCTGCTCCTGGACTAATTCTGTGATAGCCTGATGAAATTCTTGGTTTAATTCTTCATGAATATTCACATCATCGGTACTTTTTAACCGCGTAACTAACTGAATTAATTTTTCGGCCTTTGCCTGTACATCCTCATTATCAAAAGTAACAGTTGGGACTCCATACATAAATACCACATTGATAGAATCCACAGCTTCATGATTAGCAGGATCCGGTAATAAATTTTGTCCGTATTCATTATCTAAATAGGCAATTAATTCATGTTTATCAAAACACTTTGATTTAATATTTCCATCTAACTTATCATCATAAAGTGTGATTGAATCTGGAAAATTTTCACCAACCGGGTAGCTACACCTAAATATATTTCCATCAATAAGCGTTGCATTAGAACTGCGAACTGGCAGTTCAAGCTCGTGCCCATTAATCGTAATGGGGTAACTCGCAGGTTTAAACCTCTCTTCTTTGCCATCAACAGCATAAACTTCAGACAATGTGTAATAAACAAAATGATTTGGGTTAATAATACCGCCAGAGTTATTTTCAAAGACAAAAAAATCCGTCACGTTACCCTCATCGCTTTCTAACTGGTGTAACCCGCTAGAAAGTAAAACAACACCTTTATCTTCTGGTAAAACATCATAATCTTTACCATCTAGCTTAAACCTAATCGTGTTTGCGCTTGGGTTACTATAATAAAATTTACCTTTACCACTTAAAAGCTCCATATCATCACAAGCGGAAAGTAATATAACCGCGGCGATAAAACAGCTATATTTTAGTATAGTATTCATAAAGTTATTCCAAAGCTTTTTAAAATCAATTTATTAAATAAAAAGTGAGCGCTATCTGTAACACTCTTTAAGATATTATTATCGATATTGAAACCATTATTCAGTTATTCAAATAAAATAACTTTACGATAAATGCGGTAGTAATCTGCCTTAGTTGATAAATCTCATACGTTGTTATCACGCAATACTTTTAACAATACCTGAAAAACCTCGTCCATTAGTGGCGTCGCTTGCTCACTATTACGAATTAAAGCGACTGTGCGCGTTAACTCCGGTTGTTGTAATTGCAAAACTTTCAATTCCGGGTCTCGTAAATGTACAGTATAAAGCAGTGGTAAAATAGCAATCGCTAATTTTGAACGAACTAAGCCATACAAGGTTTCAATATAATCTACTTGATAACGAATATTTAATTTTAGTCGGTGACTTTCCACCGTAGCAGCAACTAAACGTTGAATATTACCTTTCGAAAATACGGCAATATCACGATTATTTAGCAATTTCCACGGCAAGTGAAATTCATTGGCAGACACGGCATCATCATGATGAACAACAGCAACAAAAGGGTCATC
This sequence comes from Providencia sp. PROV156, assembly GCF_028480905.1. Lineage (NCBI taxonomy): Bacteria > Pseudomonadati > Pseudomonadota > Gammaproteobacteria > Enterobacterales > Morganellaceae > Providencia > Providencia sp. PROV156. The sequence goes on from NZ_JAMPPE010000001.1 coordinate 267,288, forward strand.
CTGCAAGGGAAAGATATTTAAATTTTGAGGCACTGAGCTATCTAACACACCAATGCCAAAATCAATTTCATGATTGATAAGTTTATCAATCAAAGCGTCATTCGTTTGGTCATAAAACTCAATATTAAGCCTCGGAAAATATTGAGTTAATAATTCAGGTACAGCAGGAAATAACAAAGAACTTACGGAAGGAACCAGCCCAATACGCAATGTTCCATCCCCACCTTCCACGATTATTTTTTGAATTTCACTAAATGCACGGTGAGAAACACTCAGTATTTGCTGTGCATGTGGTAAAATTGCTGCGCCTAGCTCCGTTAATGTTACGGATGAAGCGGTACGATTAATTAGTTTTCCTCCAATAACCGTTTCTATTTGCCGCAAAGCACTACTCAAAGCAGGTTGGCTCACCGCTAGACGATTTGCTGTCTCGGTAAAATGACGCAGTTTTGCTAATGTCACAAAATACTGTAGTTGTTTGAGCGTAAGTGCTGGCAGTCTCTGCCAAGGTTCTATCATAATAATGTACTTTTATTTTTATTGGATTAGCCAATATATCTGTTCATTATAACCATTTCTTATCGCATGATAAATTTTATCATCTTGGCAAACGTTTGCGTTGCTCATAAAGTAACAGTCATTAAATTGAAGGAATGGTATTTATGAGCATAACAGAACAAAACAGGCGTCATGTCATTCAATCCGCTAAAGGTGAAAAGCCTTTTGACCTTTTACTCGCTAATGCCAATATTGTCGATATGGTCACAGGTGAAGTTCGCCTTGCAGATATCGGGATCACCGGCAACCTAATTGCTAGCGTTCACCCTACTGGAACCCGTACTGATGCAAATGAAACCCATGATTTATCAGGCTATTTCATTTCACCCGGCTTAATAGACACTCACGTTCATTTAGAAAGCTCACACTTACCTCCTGTTCGCTATGCCGAGATAGTTCTAGCTCAAGGAACAACAGCTGTATTTTGGGACCCCCATGAACTCGCCAATGTGCTAGGCCTAGAAGGTGTACGTTATGCCATTGATTCTAGCCGAAATTTGCCGCTAGATATTATGGTTGCAGCCCCTTCATCTGTACCATCAACACCTGGCCTAGAAATGTCTGGTGCAGACTTTGCTGGGGATGAAATGTCAACCATGCTGAGTTGGCCGGAAGTTCGTGGTGTGGCTGAAGTTATGGATATGTTTGGCGTGCTCCATGGCAGTGATAGAATGGAAGAAATTCTAAATGCAGGAATTACATCAGGTAAACTTATAGAAGGCCATGCAAGAGGCTTAAATGGGGCTGATCTCCAAGCTTATCTGGCTGCCGGAGTCACATCTGATCACGAATTAACCTCGGCTGAAGATGCCCTTGAAAAACTGCGTGCGGGCCTTACATTACAAATTCGTGGCTCTCATCCTTACCTTCTTCCCGATATTGTTGCCGCATTAAAATCCTTACCACATTTATCATCGCAAATTACAGTATGTACGGATGATGTTCCGCCCGATATGTTAATTGAAAAAGGTGGCATTATTGCGTTACTTAACCTTTTAATTGAGCATGGAATGCCGGCAACGGACGTACTACGCTTTGCTACATTTAATGCTGCAATACGCTTGCAACGCCATGACCTTGGCCTGATTGCCGCAGGTAGAAAAGCAAATTTAGTTATCTTCGATTCATTGGAAACTTTGAAAGCGAAAGCTGTGTATGTGTCTGGACGAAAAATTGCTGAAAATAATCAGCTTATCAATGCATTAAATGTGCCTAATGACATTTTACCTCCACGCGATACCATGCGACTTTCACCTATTACCCCAAATGATTGCACATTAAAAATTGATGAAATAAATAATGGTAGTGCGCGTTTACGTCATATTCGTGGGGCGCGCTTTACCCAATGGGGAGAAGTTGACGTACAAATCAAAAATAGCGTGGTACAACTGCCGAATAATTTCAGTCTTATTCGAGTTCAACACCGTCACGGCCGTCACGATGCTTTACCTCAAATAGCCTTACTTGAGGGCTGGGGTGAATTACGCGGAGCCATTGCGACAAGCTATTCACACGATTCACATAACCTCGTTGTTCTTGGACGTGACCCCGATGATATGGCTATCGCTGCTAATTTATTAATCGAGAGTGGTGGAGGTATGGCGTTAGTGCAAAATGGCCAAATTTTAGCCCATGTTGCGATGCCAATAGCGGGGATGTTATCTGATTTACCTGCGCCTGAATTAGCCGCTCAGTTTCGTCAATTACGTGAATTAAGCAGTGAAATTGCAGATTGGGAACCACCTTACCGCGTATTTAAAGCCATTGAGGGAACTTGTCTTGCCTGCAATGCAGGGCCACATTTAACCGATTTAGGATTAACGGATGGAACAACACGTCAAATCGTTGACGCTGTTATCCATACGGTTAAGCACGCTTAGAAAATTAAAAATATCAAAAATAATGATAGGAGAGCCTATTAATGGCTGACAGTTCAATAAATACGCCAACATCAGGGAGTTGGCTGGAAAAACGCTTTGCTTTACGTGAACGTGGGAGTTCAGTGAAAACAGAGTGTTTAGCCGGAGTTACTGGTTTTTTAGCTGCAGCTTACCTGCTAGTCGTGATCCCCGGTTTACTTGCCGCAGGAGGAATGGATAAAGGCGCAGCAACCACTGGAACAATTATTGTCTTCGTCATTGCCAGTTTATTAATGGCATTCTATGCGAATTTACCATTTATTGTTGGCCCCGGTATCGGAGGCTCTGTTCTTGTCGGAATTACTCTCGCGGGTAGTGAAGGCATTGACTGGCAAATAGGGCTCGGCATTGCTTGTTGGTCTGGAATTTTATTTTTCCTATTAACTAAATTTGGCTTGCGTGAGGTTGTTACACGCTCTGTTCCCCAATCAATTAAACTCGGATTAACTGCATCAATTGGTCTGTTCGTGGCCGTTTTAGGTTTTCGAAATGCAGGGTTAGTACTTGCTAACCCAAAAACAAATGCACTAATGCTTGGGGATTTCCTTTCTCCTGGTGCATTAGTTGCACTCGCAGGCTTTTTCGTTGCGATTGCACTACAAGCTCGCAAAATACCAGGCGGAATTTTATGGGCAATTTTATTTGCAACCCTCTTAGGCATTCCTTTTGGTGTCACAAAATTGCCTGAAAGCTTTATTGGTATTCCACATTCTGTGGCACCTGTACTAGGGCATGTAGACTTAATTGGCGCATTAAATATCGCTTTCCTACCTTTCTTATTTGTCTTTTTTGCTGCTGAGTTTTTCTCAACCATGGGAACAACTTTAGCCGTTGGCGGAGAGGCTGGCTTATTAGATAAAGAAGGTAATATGCCAAATATTAACCGCCCCTTTATCGTTGACTCAATTGCTGCTGCATTAGGCCCGTGGGTAGGTATTCCAGCGGCAACCGCACTCATTGAGTCCTCCGCTGCCGCAGAAGCTGGGGGTAAAACAGGTATGACCGCCCTTGCTGCTGCCTTTATGTTTTTATTAATGCTGTTATTTACGCCTATCGCATTGATGATCCCAGCCCAAGCCACAGCTCCAGCTCTAATTTTAATTGGACTAAATATGTTCAGCGGTTTACGAAAAGTGGACTTAGGCAATTTTACTGATGGCTTACCAGTATTAATGATGGTGATGATTACGCTAATCGCTAATAGCTTTGGTACGGGTATCGCCGGTGGGTTGCTATTCTATATCTTAATTAAAGCCGTTGCTGGCAAGTGGAGAGAAATTCCAATTAGCTTGTGGATCCTTGCAGTACCTCTTGTTTATTATTTCTCAACATTAGTAAAACACTAATACCACGAGTGCCAGAAAAGCCGATTTTTCCACTGTCGGCTTTTCTATTCTAATAAATTTAGTTCAAAACTGCATGAGCTTCTATTTCTATTAACCATTCCGGTAAGGAAAGCCCTGAAACAATAACCCAAGAAGATGCAGGTGGCATATTTGGAAATTTTTCTTTTAATGCTCGCGCAATATCAGCTTGTTCCTCATGGCTATTAAAGCCCTCTTTAATATAAATACGTAGCATAGCCACATGAGATAAATCGCCACCGGCCTCATGCAATACATGTTCAATATTAATTAATGATTGCACGGTTTGTTCGTAAATTCCCCCAGCAACAGTTTCTTCCGCAGCATTCACACCAACCTGACCCGATAAAAATAATTGTCGGATTCCCTTTGTTTCTACGGCTTGGCTAAAGCCATACTGCAAAGAATTAAAGACAGACGCTGGATTTATCGATTTTTTAGCCATTTTTGTTCCATCGTTAATAAAACAGTAAGGCAGTATAAGACTTTTACTTTTCAATTCATTAAATATCAAGCAAACGTTATTTGATTTGTATTAAAAAAGCATCAAAAGACACGCTGGCTTATGTGCATCTAAGAATAAGCACGAATACGCTCAGCTAAATAGCTCGCACACAAGGTGACTCCCACCTGTTGATTTTCCCAATCAACAGAAACACCAGTTAAATAGGCCTTTTTCGCTACCAGTAGCACCGAGGCCAATTCCATTGGCATGAGTTCTATTGCCCAAATGGCAGCCTCATCCTTTGATATAAATAGTCCCGTTTCCATGGTGTACCACATGCGTGCTAATGTCAGTAAAACATTACGCTCATCACCTTTTAGAGACAACTCTAAATTAGGGAGTGAATCTAACATAGCTCGGCGAATATCATGCAGGCCAACAATAGGTAAGCCGTATATTTCCTTGTGCCATAAACTTACTGCTTCTTGTGACGCTTGGGCTAACATTAGTGTGAATTCAGGGTCTTGAGTTTGTCCTTCAAATACCCCTTGCTCGTACTCTGTACGTAACCACTCTCCATAAATTAATTCACATTTTGCAGGATAAGAAAGCATGTTTAATTCACTTGTTAAGAATACAACAATTTCCAGTGGTCGCCGGCCTTTTGGATCAACCGGATATAAGCCAGAAATATCCATTAAATCTCGTACAAGTTGTTCACGGCAAATATCAGTCACGGGGCTATCAATCACCACAAGTAAATCAATATCACTCATTGGCCGTAACCCACTAGAAACAGAGGAACCGTGTAGATAAACTGCAATTAATGAATCAGAAAAATGTTTTCGCAGAATAACCAATGTTTGTTCAGCTTGGGGGGGAGTTACCATCATATCACTCCTATCATATTTAATGATACTAATACTATTATAAATAGTAATTAAAATAATAACTTTAATAAAATCAATAACTAAATCACTAGCTTATTTTTATGGCATAAATAAAATGGTTAAAAAACTAAGCTATAATATTTAAATAGAATTACACTATTATTTTAATGAATAATATTCGCATTCATTCTACTGAGGTTAAAAGCAATTAATCGTTTAGCATACTGAGCCAAAACGAAATGTCCAAGACATCAATTTTCATTTGAATTATTAAGCGCATTCGACATCATGTAGCATTCCCCCTCTTCTCCTACATTTGCTAAGCATCTTACATGCGGTACATCACACTTCTCATCATTCATATTGAATACGGCTTTATAACCACGCGATAAAATCAGTGCAAATATTAATCACCACATAAATGATACCCAAATACACACAAAACAGAAAAAACCATAATTAACAACTAGTTAAGTTGAAAATAAATAATTTACTACGGGATTTGATGATTCGACAAATGAAAAAATAAGAATGTCGCAGTTAACTAAAAGTTATAGATACCCAAACAAAACTCATTGTTAAACAAAAGTTACGCAAAGTAAGTTAATTTATCGCTAATGTTAAATAACAACGGTGAAAGTTCTGGTAAACTAACTTGAGGTAAAATAATGATCCTAGATGCCAGCTACACTTTATTAGTCGCTTGTTTGGCGCTATTGATTGGTATGTTTGTTGTAAAATACACTCCTTTTCTACAAAAAAACCATATTCCTGAAGCCGTTGTTGGCGGTTTTATTGTTGCTATCATTCTATTAATTGTCGATAAAACAGCTGGATACTCATTTACTTTTGATGCTTCACTACAGAGCATTTTAATGATTACGTTCTTTTCATCAATTGGATTGAGCTCAGATTTTTCGCGTTTAATAAAAGGTGGTAAGCCGCTTATTTTATTAACTATCGCAGTGACTATCTTAATTGCTATTCAAAATACCGTTGGTATGGGAATGGCTGTCATGCTTAATGAAAGTCCATTTATTGGCTTAATTGCAGGCTCAATCACACTTACGGGTGGCCACGGCAACGCAGGAGCTTGGGGACCAATACTGGCTGATAAGTATGGCGTGACTGGTGCTGTTGAATTAGCTATGGCATGTGCAACCCTAGGTTTAGTATTAGGTGGGTTAATTGGCGGCCCTGTTGCTCGCCATTTATTGAAAAAAGTTTCAATCCCTAAAAGCACTGAACTCGAGAAAGAAACGATCGTTGAAGCCTTCGAACAACCTAGTGTCAAACGAAAAATTAATGCTAATAATGTTATTGAAACCATCTCAATGCTGATTATCTGTATTGTTGTCGGTGGCTATATTAGTGAGTTTTTTAAAGATACTGTCATGCAATTACCAACCTTTGTTTGGTGCTTATTTGTCGGTATTATTATTCGTAACATCTTAACACATGTATTTAAGCATGAAGTTTTTGAACCAACTGTTGATGTTTTAGGTAGCGTTGCCTTGTCATTATTCTTAGCAATGGCGCTAATGTCCTTAAAATTCGGTCAACTCGCCAGTATGGCAGGCCCTGTTCTGATAATTATTGCTGTCCAAACGGTAGTTATGGTTCTATTTGCAACATTTGTTACCTTTAAAATGATGGGCAAAGACTATGACGCAGTTGTTATTAGTGCTGGGCACTGTGGCTTTGGAATGGGGGCTACACCAACCGCTATCGCTAACATGCAGACCGTCACTAAAGCATTCAGTCCTTCTCATAAAGCATTTTTAGTGGTGCCAATGGTAGGGGCATTTATTGTCGATATTTCAAATAGTATCTTAATTAAAATCTTTATCGAAATCGGCACGTATTTTACCTAGTACGCAATCATAAAGGCCAGGCTATAACCTATGTATATCATCTGGCCTTCTCTTTTTTATCACCATTGAATTTAAACCGCCTAATTACCTTTCATCATTTTCAGTACCAAATAAATAGTTGTTCAGATTAATTTGTATTAATTCGGTAGAATATGCGAATTAATACCAATAGTCGGTTTCGGTGAGTCAAAGCAAATAGTAGGTTTCTGAAAATGAAATTAAGGCATCTCGATATTTTTTATGCAGTCATGACATGTGGCTCTTTAACTCGTGCAGCGGAGGTTTTACATATCTCACAACCCGCGGCAAGTAAGTCCTTAAAACATGCAGAACAACAACTTGGCTTAGTCTTGTTCCAGCGAATAAGAGGAAAGTTAATTCCCACGGCTGAGGCAAACCTGCTATTTGAAGAAGCCAAAGAAGTTTATCAAAATCTAGATAAACTAAGAATTTTAGCGCAAAATTTATCACGTGATCCGCAAGGTAAACTAGCCATTGGTTGTCTACCTAGCTTAGGGCTAAACTTAGTACCTGAAGTGACCGCGCAATTTATTAAAAAACACCCCAATATCAAACTCACGATCGGTACACATCATACAACGGATATTCTGCAGTTATTAACCCAACAAGATCTCGACATTGGTATTGGCTTTAATCTTGAAATTGAAGGGGGCATTACTGTTCTTCCCATTGCTGATATCCCATTAGTCTATGTGGATAGTAAATTACCATTGCACTCCCCTGTATCACTCACCGATATAGACCAAGAGCGTTGGATCCATCCTGGGTCTGACTCCTTATCTCAGCTATTACAAAAGCGCCATGAGTTTGCAGAATCAAATATTAGTGTTCATACCTACCATATGGCAGCAGAATTTGTTCAAGCGGGTTTAGGCTGTAGTATTACGGATATTTTTTCAGCCGAACATACGCTACCTGAGTCAATGATTTACCCACTAAAAGAAGGTTTACATCTTGCCGTATCTGTTTTTCATCGCGCAGACAAACCATTAACCAAAGCTGCACAAAATTATGTTAATACTTTGGCATCCACACTTGAAAAAAGAAATAAAGTAGTTAACCAAAAGTTATACTCTAGTAATGAAAACTCAATTGTTTAGTTAGCTTATTCACCGTTAAATAATAACATCTTGGTTATTATGGGTTACGGATTATTATGACTAAACATGTGGTGGTTATTGGAGCTGGTGTAATTGGTTTAAGCACCGCCTATGCATTAATTAAAGCAGGCCAAACCGTAACATTAGTTGAATCAGATACCGATGTTGGCATGCAGACCAGTTTTGCTAACGGTGGGCAACTCAGCTATCGCTATGTATCTCCTCTTGCAGACGCCGGTGTTCCTTTGCAAGGCCTACGTTGGATGGGGAAAAATGATTCTCCTTTAAATCTAAAAATAACGCCTTCAATACAACAGTGGTCTTGGCTTGCACAATTTACATTAGCTTGTAACCGTAAAACGAATAAAATTAATGGTGCCCATCTTTTACGTTTATCACTTTTTAGCCAAGAAATAATGAATAAATGGCGTAACAATGGTGATATTTCTGATTTTGCTTGGGAAAAATCAGGGAAATTAATTATCCACCGTGATAATAAAAGTTTTCAAAAAGCCAGTGAAACGGTTGATAAACAATTTCAAAAAATATTAACACCCACTGAAATTGTTGAGCTAGAGCCTTCTTTAAAAGACATACAGTCTCAGCTGGTAGGTGCAATATATGCCCCTGATGATGAGAGTGCAGATTGCTATTTATTCTGTAAGAACCTACTGCAATATTTACTCACTCAGCCTCAATTTAATCTTTGCTTACAACATAATGTTCAATCTTTCATTAAACAAGATGACTGCATTACAGGAGTAGCCACTCACCAGGGAACTATCCAAGCTGATGATTTTATTGTTTGTGCCGGCAATGGTAGCCGCGAATTGTTAAAACCACTAAATATTAATGTCCCAATTTTAGGGTTAAAAGGCTATAGCTTAAGCGTAGAATACCCGCAGGTAGAACATATTGTTCCGAAAATTAACGTGACTGATTACGGCAATAAAATTGTCTATGCCAAACTTAATGATCAATTACGCATTGCTGCGATGGTTGATATTGGTTATGACAAGCAAGGCTTGCGTGAAAATAGAATACAAGCACTCAAGAATATTATTAAAAATACCTTCCCTGAATTACCTAAAATTGACGATGCTGAAAGTTGGTTTGGGTTACGCCCTTCAACACCGAAAGGCCCACCGATACTAGGAAAAACTGCCTATAAAAATTTATGGCTTAATATTGGGCATGGCAGTTTAGGGTTTACACTTGCCGCAGGCAGCGCGGAAATACTGAGCCAATTAATAACTGAACAAAAACCCCCTATTTCTTTAACTGGATTAACGAGGTAATCATGTCCATAAAACGTAACAACCCAAAACCACGCTTAGCTGATAGCGTTGAATATTCAGGTTTAGTTTACTTATCAGGGCAAGTACCTAATGATCTAACGGGTGATATCACACAACAAACCAAAGACGTTTTTGCCAAGATTGATTCATTACTTGCTGCAAGCAACAGTGATAAAACACGTATTTTATCCGCCCAAGTTTGGATTAAAGATATCAAACGGGATTTTGCTGACTTTAATGCGGTATGGGAAAGTTGGATGCCTATAGAAAATAGCCCTGCCCGTGCAGCTGTTGAAGCCAATATGGCTCGGGAACAAGTACTAGTAGAAATTATGGTGATTGCCGCTCAGGCTTGACCCTATTTAACTATATTCTAAATCTAAAAAACAGTGAGGTCTAAAAAGATCTACTGTTTTTTATTACTCTACTAATTTATATTAATTTATTAAATAATATATTTAATAACCCCCATTAATCTCATTATAAAATATAACACTTTCACTACTTCCCTTATTAGCTATCATGGAATTGATTTCAATAAGAATAAATAGCTAATATAAATAATTACAAATCAAGTAAAAAACAATTATTAACTGGAGAAGTTAAATGAAAGAAACTGTTGTTGAATATATTTTATCTAAGCTCTATCAATTAGGCATTGAAGATATATTTGGTGTTCCTGGTGATTATTCATTTCCTGTAAATGATAGTGTTTGTGCAAACTCCCATCAACGTTGGATTGGCAATTGCAACGAATTAAATGCAGCGTATGCTGCAGACGGATATGCAAGAATTAAAGGTGTTGCTGCACTATCAACAACTTTTGGCGTTGGCGAATTAAGCGCTCTCAATGCAATAGCAGGTTCTTATGCTGAAAGAGTCCCTATATTTCACCTTGTTGGAATGCCTCCTAGCCTAACACAAAAGAAACAGCGTATTTCTCATCACACATTAGGGGATGGAAACTATGACGTTTTTTATAAAATGAGCCAACATATTGTCTGTGCTCATGCCATTATTACCCCTGAAAACTGTATTGAAGAGACTGAGCGGTTAATCGCATGCGCCTTACATGAACGCCGTCCAGTTTATTTTGGCTTACCTGCTGATTATGCTGTAAAGACTGTAATTAAACCATTTCATCATGTTGTTCCATTAATACCAAACAGTTGCTCAGAAACACTAAAAAATATTATTCCTTTAATCTTAAATAAATTAATAAATAGCCAACAACCCTGCATATTAGCAGGCTCAATGTCTTTGCGCTTAGGCGTAGCAAATACCTTACAAACAATCATTGAAAAAACCAAAATTCCTTATACCACGTTATTTATGGATAAAAGTGTATTAGATGAAACTAATGCGCAATATATCGGAATGTATACAGGACAAATATTAACTCCTCAAGTCACTTCATTTGTCGAAAGCAGTGATTGTGTTATAAATATAGGCACTATTCTGTCTGACTTTAATTCAGGTTGTTATACCTCTAATATTAAAATCGAAGATATAGTCCATATTATGGAAGATAAAGTCATTATTGATGGCCAGTGCTACAATAATATTTCCATGAAAGACGTGGTTTTAGCCTTGCAGAATAGATTACTATCACAGCCAACCTCTTCTTTTAATCACCACAAAAGTCCTAAGGCCCAATCACTAGGTCAACCGATAGCCGTAGAAACAAACGAAATAACTGAATCATATCTATATCCTCGCTTAGAAAAAATGTTTAGACCTAATGATATAATATTTACAGATACTGGAACCTTTTCAATGGGCTTAGCATTTTCACTATTACCTAAAGGTGCATCTTTTCATTCCCAATCATTATGGGGATCTATTGGCTGGGCAACACCTGCTGCACTGGGCGCCGCTTTAGCATCCCCGTCACGTCGAATCATCTTAGCGACAGGGGAAGGCGCTCATCAATTAACTATGCAAGAAATTAGTCAATTTGCACGATTTGGATTAAAACCCATTATCTTTATATTAAATAATGATGGCTATCTTATTGAACGACTATTCTGTAAAGAACCTGAATATTATTATAATGATGTTGCGCAATGGAATTACGCACAACTTCCTTTAGCACTGGGATGTGACGATTGGTATTGCAAAAAAGTGACAACCTGCGATGAATTAGATGAGGCTTTACAGGCTATCGAAACACTCGACACTGCAGCTTATATAGAAATAGTCACTGACCGATATGATGCTTCAAAATATTTAATAAAAATGAGAGAAATTATTTCTTCTATTTATACCAACTAAACTAGTTTTAGGTCCTTTCGCCTTATAAAGGTCATTTAACTTTATAAGGCGTGGGAATTTAACTTTAAACATCACAATACATTGAATTTGTAACCATTACTTTTTTCGTTTCACTAACATAACTAGATGAAACTACGCCATTTTTATGAGCTACAATATCCGCCATTATCGCTAATGCTATTTCGGGTGGTGTTTTGCTACCGATAGGAATACCAATGGGAGCATGGATGCGTTCTATTTCCGCCTCCGTCATCCCACCAGATGCTATAAGACGTTCACGACGACGAGCACTCGTTCTTACTGAGCCCATTGCACCAATATAAAACGCTGGGGTATTCACTGCTTCCATTAGTGTCAGGTCATCAATACGAGGATCATGGGTTAAAGAAACAATAGCGGTATTCGGTGTACAGCTTTGGGATTCCAAATAGCGAGCTGGAAATAATTTAATGACTTCAAATTGACTAGAAAGTTGCCCAGAAAAACGCGATAGCTCATCTTCACGGTGTTCACAAATTATAACCTCAAACCCTAATGTTGCTGCAAAACTAGCACAGTAAATACCTACATTTGAGATCCCAGCAATAATTAACCGTGGCGGCGCGGCAATATATAATTGAATGTTCTCCCCTTCCCGCTCTATTTGGGTTGGGGTTTGTTGATTATTAACCGTGCTTACCTCACCTCTTTGTGGCAACGTGATTTTTTTACTGATTGCAGTATATCCCAGTAACGCTTGATGTATCTCCGTAAGGTAACTAACACTTTCCTGACTATTCGGTAAATATTCAATTAAAACATCTAAACTACCATCACAAGGTAAATTCACTTTCGCTTCTAAACCACCGCGACCATAGCGAACAATTTGGCTGCTCTTAATGTATTCAGCATGCTGTATTCGTTGAATAAAATCTTCTTCAATACAACCACCTGATAAAGAACCAACATACTGGCCATCTGCCTTTGCAACAAGAAGTGAGCCCGGGCTACGAGGAGAGGAACCATATGTACTTAGCACCGTACACAACCATATGGGCTCTTTTTTTATCCAAGAAAGGGCTTGAGAGATAACAAAAACATCTTCACGCAACATATTCGTTCCTTAATCGTTATCAACACTCGGATAATCAATATCTTTTACAACATTTTCGTCATTTATGTCTAATTGATAAACAAGATTACGACTTAATATTGATTTCGCACCGTCATCACCTACTAGATTAATTAATTCTGTATAATGCTTTGCAGATATTCCCACTGGATGGCCTGGCAAACCATTATATATTGGCCTGACTAATGTATGCTGTTTTAATTCATTCACTATACGAGTAAATAAATGACTATTGATGTATGGCATATCCGCTAAATGAATTATCCAACCATCTAAATTAGACGTATTTTTAACACCAAATGCGATTGACTCACCTAATCCATTACTATTTATCAACGAGTATGGAATATTAAATTGTAAACAATTATTAATAACACCTTCATTCTCAGGCCGTGTCACTACATGCACAGGAAGCTCACTATCGATTGAATTTAATAGTGTTTTTTCAAAAACTGTATTTTTTTCAAGCATAAAATTTAATTTACTTCCTTTACCTCCAGCATTTTGAAAACGTTCACTTTTTCCTGCTGCCAATATTAAAATACCAATATTCATAGTTTTTATTTTAAATCGATATACTGATTGCGTATCTCATAAATAAAGTATATTCAGTAAGATCACAAGAACTACTTATCATTAATTTGAAATTTATTAAGAGAAGTATAATATAAATGTGATACAAGTAATTTTTTCGATGTGACTATAAAAATAAAAATACCGATGTAATAATAATAAGTGTAAGGGTGTATTATGAGCAAAAGCAATGTCGAACTCTCCCGCAGACACTTTCTAAAATGTGCCGTTATAGCGGGAATATCTGTTTATTTAGCCCCTTTGTATAGCCGTGCTTTTGATGTGCTATTCGAAGAAAAAATCCTTCAATCTCCTGACTGGAACCCGGTCGACAAACAAATCAAATTTCGTATTGATGGTTTTGCCAAAGTCCAAGGGGAAAAAGTCTTCGCCAGAGACATTCGTGCACGTGATATCCCTCACTGGCCAAAACAGCAAGGTCATGCATTTTTACTCCGCGTGACTCAAGCCGATAAAATTTACCAAGGCTTTAACCTTGATCTGCTAAAAGATGGCCTGATGCCTGACCGCATCGTAACTGCAAGTGACTTAGAAAAAGATGGCGTTGCTTTCCCTGAATTTTATGGTGATGATTTATTGCTTCCAGAAGGGAAAACTCCCGCTTACCTTGGCCAAGCCGTCGCATTATTGATTTATCATGATTTTGCTAAATTCCGTTTTGCCAAAGAAACCTTAAAATTCCGTGACGATGTTATCCAATACGGCGCAGTAACTGGCCCATTAGAACGAGACCCATGGGGAACCTACCGTGGCGTGCGAATTGGCAATGAAAATCCTTATGAGCCAGATATTTATTCAAGCCTAAAAGATATGCCAATCTCCCCTATTGGCATGAAAAAGCACTTACCCGTTTGGCCTGAAGGTCGCGAAGGCGGAAAATTAGATCAACAAGGCATGCTATATGCTGATGAGCTCGCTAAACAACTGGAAAACCCACCGGAAGACTGGTTAGTGCTCAAACGAAAATACTTTTCTCAATCCATTGATACTGCTGCCTTAGAGCCTGATAATGCTAACGGTTGGTACGACGCCAAAACACAGTCATTCCATCTTGTTATTCCGACACAGTCCCCTCAGGAAGTTGCGGAATCATTACCAGAGATGTTGGCAAAATCGCATTTCCCAATTAAACAAATTTTCCTACACCCTTGTTTTACCGTTGGTTATGGTTCTAAAGACCACACTCCATTCCCCTATTATGGTGCGATGGCAACATTATATGGAGACGGAGTCCCTATTCGTCTAGCTAATGACCGTTATGAACAATTTCAATCTACCATCAAACGCCATGCTTTCGATATGGATTACACCTTAGCGGTTAATAAAAAAACGCATAAAATTGAAGCCCTTTCAGCTTCTTTTATCGGTGACGGCGGTGGTCGCTGTAATTTTACGCCTTCCGTTGTCATGGTCGGGGCTACTGGGGCCCAAGCTATCTATTATATTCCCCGTAGTGATTTATCTGCGGTCGGTATTGCATCAAGAGCTGTCGATGCGGGTTCAGCTCGCGGTTATGGTACTTTACAAGCCATGGCAGCAACCGATATGTTAATGGAAGAAGCTGCAAAACTCCTAAAAGTAGACCCCATCGAGTTCCGTCTTAAAAATATCATCAAATCTGGGATGAAAAATACCCAAGGGGCAATTCCTGGCGGCGCAATTCGTGCCGATGAAGTGCTAACCCGCTGTGCTGCTCACCCAATGTGGACTGACAGAGCCAAACGTAAAGCCGACTTTGAAGCGAAAAATAGCGGTAAACTATTCGGTACAGGGATTTCTTGTGTGCAAAAAGACTTTGGGACAGGTGCGGAATCCTCCTTTGCTCGCGTAGAACTTACCCCCGAGGGTAAAATAGCCATTTATCATAGTGGCGCAGAAATTGGTACAGGTATGTCAACGTCCCAATCGGTGGTTTGCGCTAAATGGTTAGGAAAGCCTGCGGAACAAGCTCATTTTTCCGTTGTTGATTGGTCAATTTTACCGATGATCTCAACAGGTAACCCATTTGCTATGTCACAAGATGAGCAAAACCACTTAGCACAAAACCCATTATGGACACCGAACTACTGCTCACCTGCGAGTGCGAGTAATTCAGCCTATTATTTCACCCACAGCACAGAAGCAGCCGCACGCCTTATATTCGAACATGGGTTATGGCCAGCTGCCATGTCAATTTGGCAAGAAGGGATTGGCGGCGGACAAGCGGCCCCTCTAGTTGTTCGCCGTGAAGATGCTCGTTGGGTTGCTGAAGGCTTAACCGCTGATGGGCTTGAGGTGCTTAGCTTACCACGCTTAATTGAACGCACTCTTGCAATGGGCGGGGTAACTGGCGCAGTGTGCCACGTATTTAACCGCTGGCAATGGGCTGAAGCCGATTTCCCTATTCAGGGTGAAACTCGCCGTTTACCGATTGATGGGCTATCACTACGATTTGCCGATAAAGAATACCAAGTTTGCCACCGTGAAAAAGCTTATTACCCTGATACACAAAGAAATAATGCCGGAGTCACTTACTACAGTGCCGTCGCTACCGTTAGCGAGCTATCCATTGATAAAGCGACTGGGCAAGTCGAATTGCTGAATCACCATAGTGTGGTGGAATGCGGTAATCTTATCGTCCCACAACTGGTTTCAGGACAAATTCAAGGTGGATTAGCAATGGGTATCGGCCATGCACTCCATGAATATTTACCTCTCTACGAAGATGGTCCCGGTAATGGGACGTGGAACTTCAACCGTTATCATCTCCCGCTTGCCAGTGATGTTGCAGTTTGGCAACAAACCAATGAAGTCCTACCTGGACTTTCAGATACTGACCCGCCGAAAGGCGTTGCTGAGGTTGTTATGATCCCGGTAGTTTCATCCATCGTCAATGCCATTGCAGATGCAACTGGTCATCATTTCTTGCATTTGCCTGTACGCGCAAAAGACATTTTAGAGGTAATATCATGAGCCTAAATTTCCTTCCCCTCACCTTAACCATTAATGGTCAACAGTATGGGCCAATGGACGTGCCTGAAGGCCTCATGATGATAGACTTTCTTCATGAATATGTTGACCTAACAGGTTCTCGCCTAGGTTGTGGCCAAGGCATTTGCCATGCTTGCGTTGTTATATTAGATAATCCATCTGGTACCAGCGAAGAAATCCGCACCTGTATTACTGGTGCACATTTTTTCAATAATAAAAGCATCCGAACTATCGAAGGGGCTGCCACCAAAGAAGAAAACGGGGAGGTAAAACTATCTCCGGTTCAACAAGCTTTTGTTGAAAATTTCAGTTTTCAGTGTGGCTACTGTACCCCAGGTTTTGTAAATGCAGCGACCGTGTTTATTGAAGAACTTCAGCGAAACCCGATTGCAGAAGCAGACTTAGAAGAGGCTATCAAACAAGCTCTAAATAACCATATTTGCCGTTGTACTGGCTATGTACGCTATTATGAAGCAGTACGCGATGTGGTTCTTGCGACTCCTGGTCTTATCAAGGAGGCAGTAAAATGATCAAACGAATTATTTTATGGTTGATAGCCATCGCTATCATCGTTTGGGCGGTACTGTATTGGTATGAAAGCCGTACCTTAGATGGCCCTGTACAAAAAGTGACTGCGACGCCTCAAGAAATTGAGCGAGGCCGTTACCTCACTCTTGCCGGTGACTGCGCTGCGTGTCACACCAGTGCTGATGGCGCACCATTAGCCGGTGGTTTTCCACTCGATACCCCATTTGGTACCATCTACAGCAGTAACTTAACGCCCTCAGCCGATTTTGGTATCGGCCGCTGGACAAAAGATGATTTTTATAAAGCACTAACCCAAGGTATCTCTCCACCGAGTAAAAATCTTTATCCGGCAATGCCTTATACATCCTATAAAGGGATCACTCGGGAAGATTCTGACGCTATTTACAGTTATTTGATGAGCCAGCCAGCTATTGATGTCGCGCCACCTGAAAATTCATTGCCATTCCCACTGAACCAACGCATGGCAATGATTGGCTGGAATTTATTGTTTTTTAACGATAAACCACTCCCCGATAGCTCACAAGGTAGCTCCCCTGAATGGCTACGTGGTAAGTATTTAGTTAACGTATTAGAGCACTGTGCTGAATGCCATACGCCAAGAGGAAAGCTGGGAGAAATGGATTTAGATAACTTTATGAAAGGGGGTGCTTTAGGTCGTTTTGTTGCTCCAGATATTACCCCGCAAGCGCTTGCAGAACGAGGATGGACAAAAGAAGATTTACAGCAGTTTTTCATGACTGGACTCACACCACAAGGTTCCGCCTACAGTGATATGCACCCTGTAATTTATCTGAGTTCACAACATTTAACGCCAGAAGATAATAGTGCCATAGCCACCTATTTAATGGGCGATAACCCGCCAGCAACTTCGCCATTAAGGGTGGGGGAAGGTAATACACAAGGCCGCCAAATTTATTTAGAAACCTGCTCAGGTTGCCACTCCTATGACGGTAGCGGTAAACCGAATGTGGCGGTGGCAATGAAAGGAAATTCAACATTGCGTGATGTGGATAGCACTAACCTAATTAATGCGATTCTAGATGGTTTGCCTGAGCAAGCGTTCCCAAATAACCAATATATGCAAAGCATGCCAGGGTTTGCCAATAAGCTAAATGACCAACAAATTAGTGACTTAGTGAACTTCCTTCGTGTTCAGTGGGGAGGACAACCAGCTGATGTCACCCCGGAGCATGTTAAATCCTTACGTCAATAATGACAAAAAATGAACTATCGGGCTTGTTCGTATTTAACGAGCCCAATAGTTTTCTATTTAATAACCGAATACAAATATACTTTACATAATTAAATGCATATTGATTTAATCATTTATTAATAAGAATTAGTATCATTTAAATAAATTGTATTCTAATAAAGCTCAGTTATTTTATTCAATACTGTCATATTAAGATGACTTCAACAGTATTATTCACTTTCTTGTCTAAATCCCTTTACTCGTTCTTGATATATCATTACAGATACCCATACTATTTATGTAACTTACTGAGCTATCTGATATTAGTCATCAAATTGTGAGCAAATTTAAGCGAAATAAAACGATCTTATAATGAATGACTAAAAAATATTATTTACTTCCATTGCTCATAATAAAAACCCTAAAAATATAATCAGGGAGCACAACATGTCGGGACATATTTCTAGACGCAATTTCATCAAACTAGGCACTATTGCGGGCATTGCTGTTATGGTCGGCAAACTCCCTTTTGCAATAGCAATGGAGCTCGATTCTGACGCCCCATCAACGGATTGGATTGGTCAAAATGGTAAAGCACGTTTTCGTTGGGATGGCGTTGAAAAAGTCACTGGCCGTAAAAATTTTGCTCGTGATTACCGCGCTAAAGACATCCCCGGCTGGCCAAAAAAACAAAGTTATGCCTTTATGTTAAAAGCGACAGAGGCAGATAAAACCTTTGAAGGCATTGATATTTCAATGTTAGGGCCAAATCTACAACCTGATAAAGTTGTTTTACAAGAAGATCTTATCCGTGATGGCTTAAATATTCCCCAAGATACCAGTATGGGGAAAGGCTTCTATGGCACCAATATTTTAGTTCCTCTAGGGGATACACCGCCGATTATTGGCCACCCAGTTGCTATCTTGATTTATCATGATTTCGATAAATATAGTGCAGCACAGCGGATGTTACGCTTTGCCACAAACACCGTAAAATACGGAACGGTGACAGGGCCAAAACCGCCCGCCAACTATGGTGCAGCACGGTACGTGCGTATCGGTGGTGACACACCACTTTCGCCTTCTATTTTTTCCCCTTATCAAGATTCAGGTATTAAAGGCGGGTTCGATGGCAATACGCCTATTTGGCCACCTTATGACCCCAAGCACGCCATTTCTATTCCCCCAGTGATCCGTAAAGATCGTGGCGGTGGCTTTATTCAAGCCCTTCATCAGGCAGAAAAAAGCCCTGATAAACAAGAAAAAGCGATGGATTACGCGCGGCAAATTGAGCAAGAAATCGCAGCGGCTCGCGAGAACCCTGATAAGTTTGTGATTGAGCGCCATGGTTTTTCACAATCCATTGACCCTTGCGCGATGGAGCCAGATAACTGTAATACTTGGTATGACGCGCAAACCAAAACACTGCATATCTTAACCGCGACACAGTCTCCTGCTGGTGTAGTTAATGCTGCTGCTGAGCTATCTAAACACAACAAACATTTTTCCGTCGAAAACATTGTATTATTAACCGGTTCTACTGTTGGTTACGGCTCAAAAGACTATTCGGTTTTTCCTTTTTATTCGATGGTCGCTAGTTTCTACGCTGATGGCTTACCTGTTCGCATGGCAAATGACCGCTATGAACAATTCCAAATGGGAATGAAACGCCACTCCATTGAGATGGATGTCACCATTATTGGTGATAAAAAAACGGGTAAGTTTGATGTCTTAAAAGGCACTTATAACTGTAATGGCGGCGGTCGTGAAAACCTCTCCGTTGCCGTATCTCACGTAGCAGTGCGCGGTGCTCAGTCTATTTATTACTTCCCTAAATCTGACCTCACTGCTCTCGCCATGGCCACTCCGGCTGTCGAAGCGGGGTCAATGCGTGGTTTTGGTTCCTTGCAGTCGATGGCAGTCACTGAATTGATGGTGGATGAAATCGCTCATAATCTTAATATTGACCCGATTGAACTGCGCCGCCGTAATGCCATTTTAGAAGGTTATCCAAATACACAAGGCGGCGTAATAGCCGGTGACCCACGCAACGTTGAAATGTTAAATCTTGCGGAAAAACACCCAATATGGGTCGATCGTGAGAAAAACAAAGCCGATTATGAAGCGAAAAACCCCGGTAAGTTATACGGCGTTGGCTTTGCGCAAGTGCAGCAAGTTTATGGGTCTAGCGGTGTTCCAACGATTCTTTCTCTTGAATTTGATGCCAATGGCAAGCTAACAATGCGCCATTGTATGCAAGAGATTGGCACCGGTGGCACAACCGCACAGCAAGTGATGGTATGGCAAGCACTCAGCAAAGCCCCTGATGTGGTTGAGTTTGGAGTAACTGAATTTGAAGAACTACCGCTTAAAACCAGTTGGGCCGACCAGAAAAAACAAGATGAATTATCCAAAACTGATCCCTATTGGACACCCGCTCTAATACCTGACATGAGCTCATCAAGTGGTGTTTACTACATTGGGTTCGGTACGCGCCAAGCGGGCCATTTTTTATTAGAAAATACCCTATGGCCTGCGGCCAAAAGCATTTGGAGTGAAGGCCCCGGCGGCGGTGCGTTCAACGGCTTAAATGTTGAATTTGCCGATATTCGCGTTGGCCCAGATGGTATTGGCGGTGGCGGAATGAAGCCCATTCCTTTTGACATTTTAGCCAGAAGAGCCCATGAGATGGGGCTCATCACTGGGGTTGCTGTTCACGGCTATTCCAGCTGGCAGTGGGCTCGCGCAGAATTCGATATCCCAACTGTGGGTTTGAAAAATCTCCCTCTCGATGCAATATCCGTTCGTTATGGCGAGGGTGCACCACAAGAATTGAAAAAACAAATGACAACTGGCGGTTACCATTTTATTAAACGTAAAATTGCCTACTACCCACCAACACAACGCGCCAAAGCGGACCCAACAACGGTCACGCCTGCGTCTTGTTTAGTCGAGCTCAACGTCAACACCATGACGGGTGAGGTCGATATCATGCGCCACCATATGATTATGGACCCCGGTACGATGATTGTCCCTGAATTGGTTTCAGGCCAAATTCAAGGGGGTACCGCGATGGGTATCGGCCACGCGTTGATGGAAGAATTACCACTCTATGAAGATGGGCCAGGAAACGGAACATGGAACTTTAATCGCTATGTCCTGCCACGCGCTAAAGATGTTGCGGTTTGGCAGCAAACCATTGATTACTTACCACCACTTTCAGAAACTTCGCCACCCAAAGGCATGGCAGAACTGGGGATGATCCCAATCTTACCTGCGACTAGCAATGCATTAACCCATGCAACAGGCAAGCGTTTCTATGAATTCCCTATTACGGTAGATAAAATTAAAAAGGCACTCTCATGAAAATCAACAATGCCGTTCCGATTATTGAGCGCAAGCCACTAACACTGACCATTAACGGCCAAAAAATTGGTCCTATTGATGTCCCTGTTGGGATGCCAATGATTGAGTTTCTACATGAATACCTAGACCTCACTGGCACCCACTTTGGTTGCGGACAAGGGATTTGCCATGCTTGTACCATTATGGAAATCCAGCCCGATGGCACAACGGTTGAAAGCCGAACTTGTATCTTTGGTGCCCATTATTTCAACAATAAAAATATTGTTACCATCGAAGGGCAAGCCAAACTGGATGAACAAGGCAAAGTTGTTGAATTAACGCCAATTCAACAAGCTTTTATCGAAAACTTTTCGTTCCAATGTGGTTATTGTGCTCCCGGTTTTGTCACAGGTGCAACGGTGTTTCTTGATAAACTTAAGAAAAATCCAGTGAAACGAGACCAACTCGAACATGCGATTGAAGAGGCTCTCAATGAGCATATTTGCCGTTGTACAGGTTATGTACGCTATTATGAAGCTGTGAGGAAAGTCGCTCTCGACACTCCTGGCTGCGTAATCGACTAGGGAGAAACATCATGGCTAAATCCAGCTCTCTACGTAAAAGCATTTATATTATTATCTTATTATTCATAATATTAATGCTTGCGATCCTGTTTGGCGCTTTTCGTACCTCCAGTATCGGCCCTGATTTAGATAAACCGCTAACCTCAGAAGAAGTCGCCAAATTATTGCCAAGAGGGCAAGAACTGGCAACCGCTGGGGATTGCTTTGGTTGTCACTCATTACCTGAAGGGCCATTGGCTGCGGGGGGGCGTGCTATCGGAACCCCTTTCGGTACTATTTACTCCACGAATATAACGCCTGATAAACAATTTGGTATTGGTAACTATACCCGCGCTGATTTCCATCGTGCGTTGAAAGACGGAATTGGCAAAGAAAGAGGTAATCTCTACCCTGCGATGCCGTTTGTATTTACCCATATGACCACATCAGAAGATATTGATGCACTATATGCTTATGTGATGTCGCTTCCACCAATAGCCGTGCCAAACAAAGAAAATACAGGTGTCTTTGTCCTACCCGTTCGCCCATTTATGAACTTTTGGACTTTGCTCAATTTTCCTAAACAAAATGCACCCCACGACCCGCAACGTTCTGCCGAATGGAACCGTGGCGCATATATTGTCGAAGGTTTGGCACACTGCGGTGCTTGCCACTCACCACGTAACTTAATGATGGGTGTCGAGTTTTCACGGTCACTTCAAGGGGGTGAAGAAGCGGGTTTAGCGATCCCTGATATCACAGCAGAAGCGCTTTCCAAACATGGCTACGATACCGCCTCTTTGAGCCAATTTTTACTGACGGGCAATGCCCCACAAGGCTCTGCATTTGCAGACATGAGCACAGTGACTCATTTTTCTACTAGTCAGATGAAAAAAAGCGATGTTGATGACATGGCGATTTATTTGATGACCGATAAACAAGGAAAAATACTCGGAGCCAAAGCCCCACCAGCGCCATTACCGGAGGCAAGCTCACCAGAAGTGGGTGATGCCAGTCAAATAATGGAAACTGGTCGCTTGATGTATATGTCTACGTGTGCAGGTTGCCACGGGATCACCGGAGAAGGTGTACCAAATGGCATTCCAGCGTTAAAAGGTAATGCCATCCTAGCCATGGACAGCCCTGAAACCTTTATCAGTGTGGTATTAACCGGTATTCCAACCACCACCTTCCCGAACGGGCAGCGTATGTATGCAATGCCAAGTTTTGCCGATGATTTAACACCACAAGAAATGGCAGATTTAATTTCATGGGCGCGCGCTGAGTGGGGAGGACAAGGTAAACCCGTCACCGCCGAACAAGTTGAAAAACTGAAAAAGGCGGCTCAGTAATCATTCGTCGCTTCTCTTCAAATGACTTATTTATTGAAGGGAAGCGACATTATTATTTTCATTACAATATTTGAGTAAAATCCCCATTAATTTTATTGTTATCTAAAAGCCTATCTTGAGTTAATCCCACAAGCAGAGAAAACGACAGCCCACATTCTAATTATTTGGAATATATCAACTGGATTTCCTTTCACATTACCTCACTCAAACATTCACACAACTCATGGGTATTTTTCAATATTAACCTTTATTAATAAGCACTTACTATATATATAACGAAAATTTAGCTTAGCACATACAGTCACAACTCAAATTAATAACCTATGTTATAGTTAACATACAAATAATAACATTAAATTATCATTTATTATGATTAGCAATGTGAAAGGAAAGTATATGCAACTAAATATCAATGGAAGATGGGTTGAACTAAGTAATATTTCTCCATCAACACCGCTTCTTTACGTATTACGTAATGATTTAAAGCTCAACGGCCCCAAATATGGCTGTGGCTTAGGCGAATGTGGTGCTTGTAGTGTACTTATCGATGGTAAAGTCGTTCGCTCTTGTTCAACACCTATATCGACAGTAGAAAATAGAAAAATTACGACATTAGAAGGTATTAGTGATGCTGATACACTCCATCCTGTGCAACAAGGATTTATTGATGAGCAAGCAGCACAATGTGGTTATTGTACGAATGGCATGATAATGACATTGGTTGCTCTGTTTAAACGTAACCCTAATGCAAGTGAAGAAGAAATAAAAAAAGAGCTCGCTTTTAATTTATGCCGTTGTGGTACCCATGTAGAAATATTAAAAGCAGCTAAAAAAGCTAAAATAATCATCGCACAAGGTGGTAAAGCATGAGTATTTTAGATATCACTCGACGCCGTATGCTGCAAGCTGGTGGGCTCATCGTTGTCAGTAACATGTTGCCTTCTATTTCATTTGCAACAGAAAAAACACCAACCAAGAATGCCGCTATCCCTTTAAATTATGTCGATAGTTTTATTGCTCTTGCTGCAGATGGTTCGGTGACTGCATTTAATGGCCATGTGGATTTAGGTACAGGAATTCGTACCTCGCTCGCACAAATTGTCGCTGATGAAATTGGTGTCTCTTTTGAATCGGTAACAATGATACTTGGGGATCCGCAAAGTACACCAGATCAAGGGCCGACTATCGCCAGTGCGACCATTCAAGTCACTTCTATCCCTTTACGCCATGCCGCAGCTCAAGTTCGTATGAAGCTAACATCTCTTGCTGCAAAAGCGTTAAATGAGCCTGTGGAAGCTGTTCGAGCAGAGCATGGATATGTTTTTGTCACTGCCGAACCTGAACGCCGTTTGAGTTATGCGCAATTGGCGAAAGGACAAGATCTCCATTTTGAATTAGATGAAAACGTAACCTTAAAACCTGTTTCTGAGGCTGTTTATGTCGGAAAGCCGATTCAACGCGTAGATATTCGCGCTAAAGTAACGGGTGAATTGACTTGGGTACATGATATGCGAGTACCCAATATGTTACATGGCAGAGTTATTCGCCCTCCTTATGCAGGTGCAGATAGTAGCGCGCCGCTTGGGAATAGTTTGCTTTCCATTGATGAAAGTTCGATTGCCCACCTGCAAGGCATGGTAAAAGTTGTACGCATTAATGACTTTGTTGGTGTCGTTGCAGAACGAGAAGAACAAGCGATAGACGCTATGCGTCAGTTAAAAGTTCAATGGAAAGAATGGCAAGGATTACCCGATTTAACCCTTGATAAGCTCCATGACACCCTTGATGCATTACCCAGCCAAGATAGGGTATTACGAGATGATGGCGATGTTGACAGCGCCTTAGCAAATTTACATAAAACCGTGAATGCTGACTATGTTTGGCCATACCATTTACACGCATCAATTGGGCCATCTTGCGCTATCGCTGATGTCCGTGCCGATAAAGTAGACGTCTGGTCAGGCACACAAAACCCTCATGACCTACGAAAAGATTTAGCACTACAACTCGATAGAGACCTATATCAAATACATATTCATCGCATGGAAGCATCAGGGTGCTATGGGCGCAACTGTGCTGATGACGTGGCTGCCGATGCTGTTTTACTGTCTCAAGCGACAGGCCGACCTGTGCGAGTGCAATTAATGCGAGAACAAGAAGCGGGTTGGGAGCCCAAAGGCACAGGGCAATTGATTAAAATTCGAGGGGGAGTTGATCAAAATAATGATGTCAGCGCTTACGAACTCAGTACTCGTTATCCATCAAATAACGCCGCTACTTTATCGTTGATTTTAACTGGGAAAAAAGAAAACAAACCAGATATTCAACAGATGGGAGACCGCACTGCTATCCCTCAATATCTATACCCACATATGCGTGTTATTGCTAAAGATACCGCACCTGTTGTTAGGGCATCTTGGATGCGCGGAGTTTCAGCGCTCCCAAATGTATTTGCCCATGAATCTTGGATTGATGAAATTGCTTATTTAGCACAGCAAGACCCTATAGCATACCGCTTGAAATATTTAGATGATCCTCGAGCTATCGCTTTAATTAATGCTGTGAAAAAACAGGCAAATTGGATTGATGGACCAATGCATCAAAAACCATCCCCTGTAACCGAAGAAATTGTGAATGGTCGAGGCTTTGCATGGGCGCGTTATTTTCACAGTAAATTCCCGGGGTTTGGTGCAGCATGGGCAGCTTGGGTTTGTGACTTAACCGTTAATCGTCGTACAGGGCAAGTGCTTATCAAAAAAGTCTATGTCGCTCATGATTGTGGACAAATAGTTAACCCAGATGGCGTTAAACACCAAGTCCATGGAAACATTATTCAATCCTGTAGCCGAGTATTAAAAGAGTTTGCCACCTTTGATAAATCAGGCACAACCTCACTTGAATGGGGGGGATACCCTATTCTACGTTTCGATGAGTTACCTGAAATTGACATTCAATTAATGGAATATCCCAATGAACCCCCTATGGGAGCGGGTGAATCTTCATCGGTACCAAGCGCTGCCGCGGTAGCAAATGCGTTATTTGATGCATTAGGTGTTCGTATGCGGGAAGCTCCGTTTACCCCTGAACGTATTCTGCGAGCAGTAAATATGGCAGCCAAAAACCAAGGAGTGGCTCATGAGTAAAGCAAAAAAACTATTTGGCTACAGTGCGCTTGCTGTCATTATTATTGCGGTGGGGGGACTCGCTCTGAGTTGGCAATCTGCCATTGAGCCATTACACACTAATTCGACACAAAGTTTTACTGATGCTCAAATTGCCCACGGTGAAAAATTAGCGGCACTAGGTGATTGTGCTGTTTGCCATACACGGCCTGGCGGTGAGAAAAATACCGGGGGCTTCGCAATGGAGATCCCCTTTGGCACAATTTACACCACAAATATAACACCGGATATAGAAACAGGAATTGGCAGCTGGTCATATGAAGCGTTTGAACGGGCTATGCGTTATGGTGTTGATCGTGAAGGGAATTATTTATACCCTGCTTTCCCTTATACCGCATTTACTCATACTTCCGACGATGATTTATATGACCTCTATGCATGGTTAATGAGCCAAAAACCCGTTCGTTATCAACCCCCAAAGACATCGTTGAACTTCCCCTTTAATATTCGCCAAGGAATTTGGGCATGGAACCAGCTCTATTTAACCACTGGGTCATTAAAACCAGATAGTTCACAAACTGATGAGTGGAACCGAGGTGCATACCTTACCGAAGGACTCGGCCATTGCAGCGCTTGCCACTCTCCACGTGATATTTTATTTGGCGAAAAAGGCGGAGATAGCCACTTGATGGGCGGAGATGCTGAAGGGTGGAGTGCACCAGCGCTGCGAGGTAACCAATCTTCACCTGTTGCATGGAGCCATCAGGACATGGCGGAGTTTTTGCGTAGCGGGTTCTCAGCTAACCATGGCGTTGCAGCAGGCCCGATGGCGCCTGTCATTAGAGAAGGAACCTCTCAACTAACCGAAGAAGATAGACAAGCTATTGCTACCTATTTGACTTCTGAAGTTGATCATCCGCAAGTCACATCGCAAGCCGTAGCAATCGTACAGCAAACAGAAGATAAAATTGAACCACTCTCTACTGAAGGGGCAAGGTTATATTCAGGGGCTTGTATGGCATGCCACGCCCAAACGAAAGGTGCGCAAATGTCAGGTATACGCCCCGCTTTAGCCTTAAATACAAATCTTTATGCAGATACACCAGATAATGCCATTCGCGTTGTATTAAATGGAATAGAGTATGAGGCAACAGATGGGCTCGGTAGCATGCCTGCTTTTCGTCATAATTTAAGTGATAAGCAAATAGCTGTACTCTTAAATTACCTAAGAACAACGTTTACCGACAAATCGCCATGGCCTGATTTGGAACAACAAGTTAGCCAGCTACGCGCGGAAACAGCAGCTAAATAATCCGTTTTATCTTTAGCGCAAATAACGGTTATATCTATGTCCCCTTATTTGCGCTATTTATTTCTACTCAACAATATTTCAGACCATTTATCACCAAACATGCATTGTCCCTGTGATAATCACGTCATACTATAGAGAATTGCATGGCTAACACGTTTGCCTACTCTCATTTCTTGCGATTTGTGGTATTTTAGTCTCTGAAAATAATCGTCGAATACACTCACAGAATTTAGTTAACTCAATACGTTAAACAGACAACATTATGACTGATAAGCAAAGTTTCGAATCTCACACCCCTATGATGCATGGGTGTGTTAATATTGATATATAACGATATTTATTAATTTTTCAGCAAAACCTACAATTCAACCTACACTTAATTAATCCGTTGATTTATAGGTAGTTATTATTTTATTTAACCTAGCCAGCGCTTATACTCTAAATAATTCGAGGTGCAGCTAGGCGACAAGTGAATGAGTCGCTAGGAGCATACATAAGTATGTGACTAGTGAGAATGAACACAGTCAACAACGCTGCAACTTGAAGTATGACGAGTATAAAATGAATAGATATGATGTATCTAATAGCGAAGGAAAATTTGCTGATGGTTCTGATGAAGAAGTGCTAGCTAATAAGCTAGGGCTTTCAAACGTTGATGATATCAATGATGCAGAGCTTGTCCTGTTAGAAAAACTGTATCAAGTCATTTTTGAAGAACAATTTCCCACTGAGCAAATTACCGTATCACTTATTCAGCGTTGGCACCGCCAATGGTTAGGGAATGTTTACGAGTGGGCTGGTCAGTTACGCACGGTGAATATTAGCAAGGGTGGCTTTATGTTTGCCCCTGCGAGTCGTGTTGCAAAGTTACTTGCTCAATTCGAGAAAGGATATCTAGCGAAATACACGCCCTGCACCAACATGAGCCGAGAACAAGCCATAGAAGCTATTGCCACAGTACATGTGGAATTAATTCTGATACATCCCTTTAGGGAAGGAAATGGGCGCTTATCGCGTTTACTCGCAGATGTGATGGCAGTACAAGCTGGTTTCCAGCCGTTAGACTATGAAAGTTGGACTCAACACCCCGAGCAGTACATTGCAGCAATCCACGCAGGATTAAACCTTAACTATGAACCCATGAAATATTGGGTTAATGAAGCCTTGAAAGAGAGCTAAATCGCGAGTTTCAAATGTCCAAACTTCTCACGTTTCGCTTTTATTTCTTCTTCAAGGCGACGGGACTCCTGCCCTGTTTCAATCGCCGTAGAGGTTGCTACCGAACGAATAAGTTGAGTACGAGTTGGTCTTGTTGCTTGACTTAATTCATTTTTTTTCATGGTAGTCTCACTTCAAACTGACGATAGTGCATTTTATCAGCTTTGTTTTATATGACAATATAGATCACTGTTCTAGTTAAAAATTTTACAGCACAATGTCACTTCATTTCCATCTGCTTTGAGCGAAGAGCGGAACTTCGCAGTTAATCTCGCAGCCAAATAGTTGCATTACTCACATTGCGGCGTGTTAATCAATGGAGAGCAGATCAATTAGAACAGAAATAAAAACTCCAAGCATTACTACAAGTCTGACATAAGAGCCAAACACATAACCCGTTCCCAGTGATTCACAAAAGGCGAATTATTGATTGTTGTTTGAAATATAAGGTCTTTAGCAGCATTTTTATCTCCGGAGAGTAATAGTACTGAGTTATATAGAGCTAAAAGCACAACTAACCTCGCACCAGCTTCTTTCGAGTATCTTAAAGATAAATCAAAATCGTTAAAATGTTTCTCTACTCTTTGTTTATGTGCATTATCCCAATCAGCAGGCGGAGAAACAAAATACTCAATAACTCCGGGCTCATCATTTTTGCCAACCAAGTATCTAGCCGATATCCACTGTTCATCATAATAACGGCTATCGTCTAAATAGGGGTGTATGATCTGTTCTGCTTCATTTCTTGCAAAAGCTTCCCCTTTACCATCCATATTACAATCTCGACAAGCCGGTACAAGATTAACAGGCAATATAGAAAACTGAGGATAGTGAGCTTTAGGCAAATAATGATCTAAATTTCGAGGTCGCCCGATCCCACCACAAAATGGGCATTTTTCATTAGCAGCAGTCATCAAGGCATCATAAATAGTTCGAGCAGGCTTTTTCTTCCCAACAACATAATTTCCATAAAGCTTAACAAAATCAGATTTCTTTAACCGACCTAAAACAATAGGGTCTTCCTCATCTTTGTTTTGCAGTGGTTGTATTGTATAAAGTTCACCAGTTAATGCCGATGCGTTGTATGAAGCTGCCAATGTTTGCAAATCAGTTATTGCTTCATTTACTTTCTGCAACAAGCCTGGATTACCAGTTATGCCTTCGCAGCAGCTAGTCAGCATATCGGCATATGTGTAGGCAGGTTGTTTAAGTTTCAACATCACTTAACGCTCCGCTCTCTGTGTGTGACAAGCGCTTTTAATAGAGCCCGGGCTTCAACACCAAGCTGGTTACGATACTCATCGACTATCTCCTCATATGTTCCACCTGACTTAACTGATTGGACTAATAAATCGTGAAAACCGGATTTAACTACTTCAAGACCAAATACCTCTCTTGTTAAGATTCCTACATTCTCACCAAATGTTTCAATGTCTGGCCTGCGAGATTCGGTTGACAATCTTGAACGATTGATTTTCCAAACACATCGTTTAGGGACCTCTTGAAGTACCACAGGTGAGTGAGTTGCAATAATAGAGACACCATTTCTATCAAGTAGCAAATCAGACAGCGCACGAATAAAAGCAGACAGTAACGGTGGATGAAGATGGCTCTCTGGCTCATCAATTAGCACTAACGTTTTTTCTTCCACCGTTGCGACTAAACGTGTAAGTGTTAATAACACAACCGCATGACCGGAGCTCATTCTTTTTATACGTTTCCGTGCATTACTAACGAGCATCTCACCATCATATCCCGCTAGATTTTTCAGCTCCATGTTTGCAAAATTTTCATCAGACTCCAAAGTATCAATAGCCTGCAGCCATCTTTCTCGCTTAGGAATCTGGCTAAAGCATAGCTTCAAAGCTTGTAGAAAGTCTTCATGAATATCATTTAGCCCTTTCAGCGACTCTCCTTTTTTTTTCAAACCTATATAGAAGTAGCAAGTTCCCTTTGATGGATCAGGTTGTTCACTTGGTGGCTCGAATGGATCGAATGCGCTAAATGACACAGAGACTAAACTACTAAAGTAATCATTATCAATCGGGTCATCACTCCACCCCTCCAGATCATAAAATTTTGCATTCGATGTACCTTTACTGGTAACAGCTTCAATCATTCCGTTTAGAATTGTTGTTTTCCCCACACCATTACGACCTATGATTGCATGAATATTGGTGCTTGGTTTTTCTCCTACTTTCACCTTAAATGATAATTCGATATCGGAAATTTTGCCTTGTGCAGGGCGAATGAACTTAAACTCAAAATTAGTCAGTGGATTCTTTCCCTCAAGCACTCGCGCAAACTGCCCTTTAATAACAGACAAGCTAACATACCGAAGCAAAGACTTTTTAAAGACCTCCTCATCCTTAACAAGATCTATAAGTTCTGGCGCATAAGCTATATCTTTGAGCGCCTCAAGTAATGAAACTTTGATGGATTCTGGTAAATTCGAAATTTCCTGATAATAGTCGACATCCTGACCAACGGAAAAATATCCTTCTGGGAGAATTCTAAACCTGCTCCCTAACGTGGAGTAAGTTGATTTTTCGGTAGTTTGTCCTTGAAAGCCAATCTTGACATTCCCAATATCATGCCGTTCACCTTTCTGATCAAACAGATACATGTAAAACATTGTAGTGAATGAAAAGTCATTCCAACGATCCACATGCAGGTAAGCCGTACTAATGCCTACGTCAGGAATACGCTGCTCTCGGGGTACAATAATGATATCCATATAATTTCCGAAAATCTTTTTTTGTTTAGACTCATCTGGTTATATCAAAAACAATAACAGAAGTGTAAATATATTCTGCTAGAAACTTAAATATACAAGAAAACTCAAAAATTCTTTTTGCGGTTACGCTACTAATTAAAGGAAGTATCGTCAGTAATTTTAATTATTAGTTGAAATAATTTACATATGAACCGCGGTTGGACTTTTGGCATAATAAGATTCTAGCAAAGGCAGCTTCGAGCGAGGAGCAGACGCTACCGGGGTGTGGTCAGTCCGATTTGCTAAAAACAGAGTATAGAAGCCAGTTTAAATCATGGATGCCCAATCGAGATATTGGTAGTATTCCGGTACTACGGAAAATGCCATTCAAAGGTTGAATTATGGGTACTGTGATTTCTCTTGAAGTGTCAGGTATGGAGCTAGTTTCGAGTAAGAACTCGCTGGGTATAGATCATGGAGGCCTGTTTCAAAATGACGATCATCACGTCAACCCACTAGATGAAGATCAAATAGAGGAAGGCGAAGACTACAACACTCCTGATGGCATCCTCTGTCGTACTGTGTTGCGTAAGCCTTTGGGGCAAGTAACTTACCGATTGGAGTTGTTGGGCTACACCCTGGAAAATATACGCTATGAATATGAACTCATGGTTAAAGATGAAATAGAATATCTGGAGGACTTCAATGTATCCCTTCCAGAGTATGCAAAGCCAATTAGTAATATGATGAGTTTTGATGAATTCGTTAATTTTATAAAAAGCGTAAACATTAGCGAGCTAAATGATGATGTTATTAATTTAAAAGATGAGAAAAAAAAGCGTGAACTTATCAGGGGACGATTTAATAATGATGAGTTATTAAACCGAATACCTAAATATGACAATCTCTTTATTAATTCATGGTCTGAAAAATCTTTTTTTGGGACTTTAGTTAGCATACTGCATCCATACTCTGTAATGCGAGTTTTGGCTGAAAATCCAAACAATAAAAATGAATTCGTCACTTGGGATTACGGAGAACTGGTTTCTGCTGGCTATGCGAACATAAAAGATATTCAGGTAGATGCTCGCAGACGTGACAAGTTCCTGATTGCTACCGAGGGAAGCACCGACTCAAACGTCATCAAGTACGCATTGCGACTATTACGCCCTGATATTGCGGATTTTTTTCACTTCATTGATATGAGTGAGGGATACCCGTTCACTGGTTCTGGGAATTTGGTGAAGTTCGCAGCCGGACTCGTTAAAATCGACATTCAAAATTTGATTGTTTTCGTTTTGGACAATGATTGCGAAGGAATTGAGGCGTACAACAAGATCCGTAAACTCGCATTACCTCACAATATCAACTGTATTCATCTTCCTGATCTTCCTGATTTCAATCAATTTCCAGCTATTGGGCCCCATGGTGTTACCCATGAAAACATCAATGGCAGGGCTGTAGCGATTGAATGCTATCTGGATCTAACATTTTCTGAATATGACGAAGCACAAATCCGGTGGTCAAGTTACAAAAAGGAAAGTGATGCTTATCAAGGTGCGCTGGAAAATAAAGACTATTACACGAAAAAATTCATGAAACTAAGACCAGGGAGTAAGGATTTTAGCAAATATGATTTTTCCAAACTCGCTATAGTCTTGGATGAATTAATAAAGGGGTCGTCTCAGAATTCGGAAAATAAAGCACGCTAAGGCGTAGTCACCCCGTGACTCCCCCGCGCCGATGCAGCGAGCTTCGTTCCGTCTTGCAGTGACGCAATCAGCGGGCAGGAAACGTTCCCTTTCCGCGCATGGCAGGCGCACACCAGTTCAGACAGCACGGCCTCCATGCGTGCCAAGTCGGCCATCTTCTCGCGCACATCCTTGAGCTTGTGCTCGGCCAGGCCGCTGGCTTCCTCGCAATGGGTGCCATCCTCCAGCCGCAGTAGCTCGGCGATTTCGTCCAGGCTAAAGCCCAGCCGCTGGGCCGATTTCACGAACCGCACTCGTGTTACATCCGCCTCGCCATAGCGGCGAATGCTGCCATAGGGCTTGTCTGGCTCCGGCAGCAGGCCCTTGCGCTGGTAGAACCGGATGGTCTCCACATTGACCCCGGCCGCCTTGGCAAAAACGCCAATGGTCAGATTCTCAAAATTAATTTGCATATCGCTTGACTCCGTACATAACTACGGAAGTAAGCTTAAGCTATCCAAACCAAATTTGAAAGGACAAGCGTATGTCTGAACCACAAAAGTCTGAACCACAAAACGGGCGCGGCGCGCTCTTCGCCGGTGGGCTGGCCGCCATTCTTGCGTCGGCCTGCTGCCTGGGGCCGCTGGTTTTGATCGCCTTGGGGTTCAGCGGGGCATGGATCGGCAACCTGACGGTGCTGGAACCCTATCGCCCGATCTTCATCGGCGCAGCGCTGGTCGCGCTGTTTTTCGCCTGGCGGCGCATCTACCGCCCGGCGCAAGCCTGCAAACCGGGTGAGGTCTGCGCGATTCCCCAAGTGCGAGCTACTTACAAGCTCATTTTCTGGATCGTGGCCGCGCTGGTCCTGGTCTCGCTCGGATTTCCCTACGTCATGCCATTTTTCTATTAATCACAGGAGTTCATCATGAAAAAACTGTTTGCCGCCCTCGCCCTCGCTGCCGTTGTTGCCCCCGTGTGGGCCGCCACCCAGACCGTCACGCTGTCCGTGCCTGGCATGACCTGCGCCTCTTGCCCGATCACTGTCAAGCACGCGCTTTCCAAGGTTGAGGGCGTGAGCAAGACCGACGTAAGTTTCGACAAGCGCCAGGCCGTCGTCACCTTCGACGATGCCAAGACCAACGTCCAGAAGTTGACCAAGGCGACCGAGGACGCGGGCTATCCGTCCAGCCTCAAACGCTGATCCGTTAACCGAACTCGGGAGCGACACATGGGACTCATCACGCGCATCGCTGGCAAAACCGGCGCGCTCGGCAGCGTCGTTTCCGCGATGGGCTGCGCCGCCTGTTTTCCTGCCATCGCCAGCTTTGGCGCGGCCATCGGACTGGGCTTCTTGAGCCAGTACGAGGGGCTATTCATTGGCATCCTGCTGCCGATGTTCGCCGGCATCGCGTTACTCGCCAATGCTATCGCTTGGCTCAATCATCGACAGTGGCGACGCACGGCGCTCGGCACGATAGGCCCGATCTTGGTGCTGGCAGCGGTGTTTTTAATGCGGGCTTACGGCTGGCAGAGCGGTGGACTGCTCTATGTCGGCCTGGCCTTGATGGTTGGGGTGTCGGTCTGGGATTTCATCTCGCCAGCACATCGCCGCTGCGGGCCGGACAGCTGTGAATTGCCAGAACAACGTGGCTGACGGCAACAGCCGTAGCCACCACAGAAAAGGAAAAATACATGACCACCCTGAAAATCACCGGGATGACCTGCGACTCGTGCGCGGCTCACGTCAAGGAAGCCTTGGAGAAAGTGCCCGGCGTGCAATCGGCGCTGGTGTCCTATCCGAAGGGCACAGCGCAACTCGCCATTGAGGCGGGCACGTCATCGGATGCGCTGACTACCGCCGTGGCCGGACTGGGCTACGAGGCAACGCTTGCCGATGCGCCACCGACGGACAACCGCGCCGGCCTGCTCGACAAGATGCGCGGCTGGATAGGGGCCGCTGATAAGCCCAGTGGCAACGAACGCCCGTTGCAGGTCGTCGTCATTGGTAGCGGTGGAGCCGCGATGGCGGCAGCACTGAAGGCCGTCGAGCAAGGCGCGCAGGTCACGCTGATTGAGCGCGGCACCATCGGCGGCACCTGCGTCAACGTCGGTTGTGTGCCGTCCAAGATCATGATCCGCGCCGCCCACATCGCCCATCTGCGCCGGGAAAGCCCATTCGACGGCGGCATGCCACCCACACCGCCGACGATCTTGCGCGAGCGGCTGCTGGCCCAGCAGCAGGCCCGTGTCGAAGAACTCCGTCATGCCAAGTACGAAGGCATCCTGGACGGCAATTCAGCCATCACCGTTCTGCACGGTGAAGCGCGTTTCAAGGACGACCAGAGCCTTATCGTTAGTTTGAACGAGGGTGGCGAGCGCGTCGTGATGTTCGACCGCTGCCTGGTCGCCACGGGTGCCAGCCCGGCGGTCCCGCCGATTCCGGGCTTGAAAGAGTCACCCTACTGGACTTCCACCGAGGCCCTGGCGAGCGACACCATTCCCGAACGCCTTGCCGTAATCGGCTCGTCGGTGGTGGCGCTGGAGCTGGCGCAAGCCTTTGCCCGGCTGGGCAGCAAGGTCACGGCCCTGGCGCGCAATACCTTGTTCTTCCGTGAAGACCCGGCCATCGGCGAGGCGGTGACAGCCGCTTTCCGTGCCGAAGGCATCGAGGTGCTGGAGCACACGCAAGCCAGCCAGGTCGCCCATATGGACGGTGAATTCGTGCTGACCACCACGCACGGTGAATTGCGCGCCGACAAGCTGCTGGTCGCCACCGGCCGGACACCGAACACGCGCAGCCTGGCATTGGAAGCGGCGGGGGTAGCCGTCAATGCGCAGGGGGCCATCGTCATCGACAAGGGCATGCGCACCAGTAGCCCGAACATCTACGCGGCCGGCGACTGCACCGACCAGCCGCAGTTCGTCTATGTGGCGGCAGCGGCCGGCACTCGTGCGGCGATCAACATGACTGGCGGCGATGCGGCCCTGGACCTGACCGCAATGCCGGCCGTGGTGTTCACCGACCCGCAGGTCGCCACCGTGGGCTACAGCGAGGCGGAAGCACATCACGACGGGATCGAGACCGACAGTCGCCTGCTAACACTGGATAACGTGCCGCGTGCGCTTGCCAACTTCGACACACGCGGCTTCATCAAGCTGGTCATCGAGGAAGGTAGCGGACGGCTCATCGGCGTGCAAGCGGTGGCCCCGGAAGCGGGTGAACTGATCCAGACGGCGGTGCTCGCCATTCGCAACCGTATGACCGTGCAGGAACTGGCCGACCAATTGTTCCCCTACCTGACCATGGTCGAAGGGCTGAAGCTCGCGGCGCAGACCTTCAGCAAGGACGTGAAGCAGCTTTCGTGCTGCGCCGGATGAGGAAAAGGAGGTGTTCAATGAGCGCCTACACAGTGTCCCGGCTGGCCCTTGATGCCGGGGTGAGCGTGCATATCGTGCGCGACTACCTGCTGCGCGGATTGCTACGGCCGGTCGCGTACACCACGGGCGGCTACGGCTTGTTCTATGACACCGCGTTGCAACGGCTGCGCTTTGTACGGGCTGCCTTCGAAGCGGGTATCGGCCTGGACGCACTGGCGCGGCTGTGCCGGGCGCTGGATGCTGCGGACGGTGACGGTGCGTCTGCGCAGCTTGCCGTGTTGCGGCAACTCGTCGAGCGTCGGCGCGAGGCCCTGGCCAGCCTCGAAATGCAACTGGCCGCCATGCCAACCGAACCGGCACAGCACGCGGAGAGTCTGCCATGAACAGCCCAGAGCACTTGCCGTCTGAGACGCACAAACCGATCACCGGCTACTTGTGGGGCGCGCTGGCCGTGCTCACCTGTCCCTGCCATTTGCCGATTCTCGCCATTGTGCTAGCCGGCACGACGGCCGGCGCGTTCATCGGGGAGCACTGGGGTATTGCAGCCCTCACGCTGACCGGCTTGTTTGTCCTGTCTGTGACGCGGCTGCTGCGGGCCTTCAAGGGAAGATCATGACCGCTTCCCAGCCAGCCGAGAGTGGGCAGCTTTGAGCTTCGCTACCAATCTGGAGGAGTACCACCATGAACGCAAACGCCCCGAACACTGCCAGTTGCACCACCTGCTGCGTATGCTGCAAAGAAATTCCGCTCGATGCCGCCTTCACCCCGGAAGGCGCGGAATACGTCGAACATTTCTGCGGGCTGGATTGCTATGAACGCTTCCAGGCACGCGCCAAGGCCGCGACAGAATCTGACATTGCGCCTGTCCCTGGCGGTTCGCAGCCGTCAGATTGAGGCATACCCTAACTTGATGTCAGATGCCATGTGTCATTTTCAGAAGACGACTGCACCAGTTGATTGGGCGTAATGGCTGTTGTGCAGCCAGCTCCTGACAGTTCAATATCAGAAGTGATCTGCACCAATCTCGACTATGCTCAATACTCGTGTGCACCAAAGCGAGGTGAGCATGGCGACGGAGGCTCTGTTGCAAAGATTGGCGGCAGTCAGAGGTAGGCTGTCGCTCTGCGCCGATCAGGCGGCTGCTGCGAAATGGTGGTTGAGCATGCCCATGGCCTCCGTCAGCGCCGAGGGCCCAATGCCAAAAGCTCTCTCCACAAGGCGCACCTCGCCCCTGATGCCGGGCTGCAGGCACCAGGGGCGAGCCTGTCCTTTGCGCAGGGCTCGCATGACTTCGAATCCCTTGATCGTGGCATAGGCCGTGGGGATCGATTTGAAACCGCGCACCGGCTTGATCAGTATCTTGAGCTTTCCGTGATCGGCCTCGATCACGTTATTGAGATACTTCACCTGCCGGTGGGCCGTCTCCCGGTCCAGCTTTCCTTCGCGCTTCAATTCGGTGATCGCTGCACCATAGCTCGGCGCTTTGTCCTGATGAATCCCCTAATGATTTTTATCAAAATCATTAAGTTAAGGTAGATACACATCTTGTCATATGATCAAATGGTTTCGCCAAAAATCAATAATCAGACAACAAAATGTGCGAACTCGATATTTTACACGACTCTCTTTACCAATTCTGCCCCGAATTACACTTAAAACGACTCAACAGCTTAACGTTGGCTTGCCACGCC